>JAHFPE010000023.1 GCA_023261345.1 Candidatus Woesearchaeota archaeon | reverse complement strand
GTTTTGTTTTTTGCAACAATCCGAACAACACCTCCCATAGTTGGATACCCACCAGAACGATATTCAGCATTCTTTTTTCCTTCTAATACAGAAACAAGCGCGCAGATAGGATCACCGTGCGAAACAGCAACACTAACAGAACGTGGATTAGACTTTAGAATATGACGATACGCATGTAACATACGCGCTTGCATTGCAGGATACATTTCAGTTATAGGATAATGCTCAGGATCAAGAAGAAATGTATTCCACTCTTTTGAACGAACACATGCATTCTCAGGCATACCAGTCCATTGCGTTTCCCACTCATTAAGATCTTGTAGAGTTACTACCGGGCAATTTTTATATTTCGCAATAATTTCTCCTGTTTGTTGGCATCGTAGCAACGGGCTAGCAAACACTGTTTTTACAGGCTCTGAAATTAATTTTGCAGCAGCTAAGGCGAGAGCGTCTCCTTTTTTATTCAATGGAAACCCAGGAAGACGCCCTTTGAGAATATGTTTGGGATTCACTATAGCACCGTGTCTTATGAGATAAACTGTTGGCATACAGAACCTTTTTCGTATTTAGTTTAAATGATTTGCGAACGAATGGTGATATTGAAGAGATTTCTTTTTGTCTTTTTTGCAGAGGCGTTGTTGTGCGTTAGGGTAAAACGCCAAGCGAGGCGTTATGGCTGCAAAGGCGTAGTGTAAAATGAGGTTGAATCATGAGTTCGAAAGAAGGTTGAGGCAATGCAGAACGTTTCTCGTGAATTTTTTATTTCAAAGCTTATTTCAGATGAACGCGCGGTAGTTGTACTGGTGGTGGAAGTCCTAATTCTCGACTTAAAATGAGTGCTTCAATATTTGCTTTTTCAATGACGCTCGCAAGTAAGCCTGCCATTGATTCTTTGGGTAATTTTTTGTCTTTTTGCCATTGTTTAACCAAACTATCAATTTCGTCTAGGTTTTCAACAGAGAGTAATTCTCCTTCGAGGTTCATGCGTGCAACTTTTGGCTCGTACACAACTGTGAATAAAAACTTGACTTTGAGAAGCGGATGTTTTTGTTCGCCAATGGCAAGTTCGCTTTTTTCTACATCTGTGATGAGAACGTTGTTTTGAATGTTGATCTTGCCAGTAACTTGACCTGTTTTTGTTAATTCCATTTTTGTGAAATTCACTCCAAGTGTTGGCATATTCTTGATTCAAATGTTGTTGTTTTTAAAGATTCTGGTTTTGTGGCGATATTGAAAAGTTCGGCATTGCTTCACTCTTCTTGCTGGGGGCCCGCGTTCTAAACTAATTTGGAAACTACGCCTCTCCAGTCACGAAACTCCCTTCTGCGTCCTACCTTCCATCGCGCGAGAACGCTCGCCCCAATTGGCAAGAAGGGATCTTTTCAATATCGCAGATTTTGTGAGTAAGAGATAAGCAAGTGATATAAACTGCGATTCCTTTTTCGCAGATTCTCCACCATGCTTTTTCCGCACGCTACAATCCGTCCCTCACAAGATGAGCTTATTAAAACTGTTATCCAGTGTGTGGAAAACAAAACAAATCTTATTGTGCACGCGCCAACTGGTCTAGGAAAGACTGCGGCAACTCTTGCGCCTGCTCTTGCATATGCAAGTGCGCGTGACTTAAGTGTTATCTTTCTCACGAGTAGACACACACAGCACAAAATTGTTCTTGACACGATTCGTTTGCTTCGAGATCGTCATTTGTTGCGTACGTTAGTTACTTCGCTTATTGGAAAACAGCACTTGTGCAGTCAGCCAAATTCGAATTCGCTTCACACAAGGGATTTTCATGCATTCTGCAAAACACTGCGCGAGAATGCACAGTGCACGTTTTATGAGAACATGAAATCAAAGATTATGACGGAGAATCTTCTTGGCACTCTCAAAAAAACAGGTCCGCATGCTGCTGAAGATGTTCATTCGCAATCAACCGAGGCTGAACTTTGTCCCTATGAAATTTCTCTTCTTTTGGCAAGCGAGAGTAAAGTTATAGTCACAGATTATTATTATCTGTTAAGTAAGCCAGTGCGCGATTCTTTTTTGCGTAAATCAGGAAAGCAACTTGAGAAGTGTATTATCATTGTTGATGAAGCGCACAATCTTCCAAGCAGGTGCAGAGAACTTCTCACAAGTAAATTAAGTGTTCTGACTGTTCTTCGCGCAATTAAGGAGGCAAAGCAGCATTACGAAGAAATTATTCCTGCGCTTAACGCGCTAAGTTCAGCAATTGCTGATGCAGGAAAAAATCTTTCTAACGGAAAAGAATGTAAAGTGAGCGTGGATGCTCTCGTAAATGCAGTTAGTGTAGTTGCGAATTATGATGACCTCATTGTTACTCTTACTGCAATTTCTGAGATTGTTCGAGAGCAAAAACAGCACAGCGGCATTGGTAGCGTTGCAGAGTTTTTGGTTGCATGGAAAGGACCTGAAGAAGGGTTTGTTCGGTATGCAACAATGCAACACGGAGTTACCCAAATTCTTCGAACCTGCCTTGATCCTAGTCTTGCAATGAGAGATGTTGTTCAGAGTGCGTACTGTACAATATTGATGTCAGGCACGCTTCAACCAACGAGCATGTATGCTGAGCTACTTCAATTTCCAAGCAATACGGCACAGCGTTCGCTTCAGAGTCCATTTAACTCAAGAAACAGGCTTGTTCTTATTGTTCCAATCACAACCACACAATACAGTCAACGTAGCAATGCACAATTTGCCCGAATCGCAAGTACTGTTGCAGATATTGTGAATTCAACTCCGGGTCATTCTGCTGTCTTTTTTCCAAGCTATGCAATTCGTGATGCTGTTTTTGCCGCTCTTAGTATTGCCTGCAAGAAGACAGTTTTTTGTGAACAGTCAAACATGTCAAAGAGCGAAAAGCAATCTTTACTTGATCGGTTCGTCAAGTACGGCAGTGCAGTTCTTCTTGCAGTTGCAGGTGGTTCGTTTGGCGAAGGGATCGATCTTCCTGGAATTCTCAAGTCAGTGATTGTCGTTGGGCTTCCACTTGAACCCCCGACGCTAGAAACACAAGAACTCATAAAGTACTATGACGCTAAATTTGGCAAGGGGTGGGATTATGGATACACACTTCCTGCGTTTACCAAATGTTTACAAAATGCAGGACGCTGCATTAGATCAGAAACAGATCATGGAGTTATTTGTTTTCTTGATGAGAGATACGCTTGGCCAAAATACAAAAACTGCATACCATCTGATTGGAATGCCACAATTACTAAAGATTACAAGACGCACATGAACGCGTTCTTCGCAACACACAATGAACATAAGAAATCTCGAGAAATAAACACGTGAATACAGGAATACTTTATTTTGCGGTAGTAGTTCCATAATATGACTGCAGGAAGATTGCAAATAAAATAATTGATCCATCAATAACAGACCATTCAGGAAGAATGTTTAGCCAATAATTTAGTGCGAGAATTGCTGTTTGCAAAAGCACGGTCAGTAACGTAGCTGTTATTCTCACTTGAAAATTAATGTAGTGCTGAATCATTTGTTCAATTTCAATTTTAACTTCATATATTCTATCACTAAACGAGGTTTGTTTGCTTGGAAATGGAATAAGTTGCAGCAGAAAATAGATGGGAGTAAATAATCGCAGCGAGATCATGCCTCCAAGAAATGCATCTAGAATTGAAAATACTGGTAGTTGGTATAATCGTGTGAGTCGTGCATACATCAATATTCCAAGTATAACTGCGCTCATAAGAAGATACCATACATAGAGGAGAAATTTTGGAATGTTTCCAAGTTCGTACGAGCTAAAATTGAGAAAGACAACATACGGCACAATGAAGAATAGAGGATATATCAGAATAGTTGGAAGTCGAGAAGTTAAGGCAAAATAACATGAAATAATCGTTAGTTGAAGAATGATTGATTCATTGATGTAAGGAAGAATGTCTTCTCTGAATATTCCAATAAATAAAACGCTGTAGAGAAATACGAATTCTATAATCACAACTTCAATTGATAAAACATACTTATTTTTTAGAAGATTTATTATGTAGCTAACTGGAACTATAATGGCGATTAGGACTAAAAGAATAAGTTCATTTTTTCTTTTTTTGGTATCAGAAAAAAGCGTTGGTACAAACAGGAAGGACTGAAGGAAAACTCCCGCAAGAAAGAACAATGAAACAACAGCACTGCTAATCATACTTAGAATCGTTACGTATTTAGTTTAAATGTTTGTCGCATCCTAATACGTAGATAATCTAATCTGTGGAATTTGCTACGAGAATGTTTTCGTGTGAAAGGTTACGAAAATAGCTCTTCGCTACGTTTATGAGCGGATTTGATAGTGGTCTTGCACTCCTGAACCGATATTATTCAACCACAAGAATTCCGTGCATATCTGAATGTCCAAACCCGCACGGGATTCTGCAGTTCCACGTGAATCTTCCTTTTTTGTTTGCAATGAATTCTCCTGTTCCATTTTTTTCAGCAGTTGCAGGAATGTTGATTTCAAACTCGCGAAAGTTTAGTGAATGTGGAACATCTCTTGTTGCGAGATGAATAACTACTCGATCTCCCTCCGTAACGTGGAGTTCTGAAGGGGAGTATCCGAATTGAAATGCTTCAACAAAGAATTCTTTTAGTATGTTGTTGTTTTGTTCCGAATTCTGAAGCATTGATTTTGTGTTTTCAGAGAGTGATGTTGTTTGCTGAGATGTACATGCAGCAAGAAGAAATAATGTCAAGACGAGTATAGTAAATAGGCTAATTGCGGTTCTTTTTTTTGAGGTCATTGTTTCAC
This sequence comes from Candidatus Woesearchaeota archaeon, assembly GCA_023261345.1. Lineage (GTDB taxonomy): Archaea > Nanobdellota > Nanobdellia > Woesearchaeales > ARS49 > JAHFOI01. Next base: position 3,367 of record JAHFPE010000023.1, on the reverse strand, counting down.
AAAGAGGTTGTGTGAAGAAGGTGGTTAATAATCTTCTGTTTTGTGGGCGTGGTAGAAAAGTACCTTGCCGCGTTTTTGTGTCGCGTGTTTCATCGTCGTCGTAGTGAAAGTGGTCATCCAGAGCGCAGTCATCGTAAGAGTCGTCGTAGTGGTGAGGGGGGTTTTGCGGGGGGCTGCTTCCCCTCGTATGAAATACGTAGTGCTAGTTGTAGAGAGTTCATTTTTTTTCTTTCATATTGTTCGTTGTTAGTTGTAAGAAGTTTCTTCTTTTTTATTATTCTTCGTTGCTAGTTGTAATCAGGAGTTTGATTTTTGTGATCAATCGTGGGTGTCTTTTTTGCAGAGCATGTTCTTTTTTATGCGTTTCTTAGTAGTTCTATAAATTCAAGTTCTGGCATGGTTGTTCGTATGCTTGTCATTGAAAAGTGTGTTCTGCTTGCAGGATATCCTTTGCTTCTCGTGCGTTGTAATACGAGGTCGAATTTCGGGACTTGTCTGTGTAGTTGCTTACAGAGTGCATGCACGTCATAAAATCCTACGGCCTGAATTTCTGCTTCTGAACTTAGCACTGAAAGTAATTGGCTTGTTTCTTTCTCACTCCGAGATATTTTTTTTTGCGTATCTGCTAAAAATTTCTTATCCCAAAGCTGCCCTTTCCAGAGGGGTCCGCATTGCATCCATGATCCATGTTGTGCAAGTACATGATCAATCATGTTGCGCGATGTTGCGCATGCGAGGTATAACCGATAATAATGTTCTGTTGCATGACACAGGACTGGCACAAGTGCTTTGTCATACTGACTTCCAATGAGTTGTATTTTTCGTATGAGTATGCGCATTCCTGTTTCGTGCATGCTAAAGATTCTTGATGGTGCTGCGTCATACTTTCGTTTGCAAGCGCGAGGGGCGCTTCCGGCAAGAGCTGCTGTGTCAGTTGCTGTGACTGCGAGAATTCCTCCTCTATGCAGTTGCTTTACTGCAGCATCCAAAAAAGGATTTGGGCTCCCGAAAGGATCAATGTCAATATAATCAAACGGACCATGCTTGAGAATGAACACAGAAGCATCTTCAACTGCGCGCTGAACACAAGTTGTAGAAATCTTGTTTCGTTTGGCATTTGTTGCAAAGAGTTTTTTCCATTTTGGGTTTGCATCATTTGCAAATACATTATTGATTGTTCCACGTGGAAGCTCTTTGAGAAATCTCAAAATTCTAACTCCAGAGCCTGCAAGGGGATCACACACAATGAGGTTTTTTCGCTTCATTGCTGCAAGAACTCCAACTGCAATGTTTCGCTGCAATGACATGACTGGATTGTAAAATACAGGGAGTTCTTTTGATACAATGTTAGAGATCAATACTCGAAGTTGAATCTTTCCTTCAGCAACTATTCTCCAGACTTGAGTTCTTTTACTTGTATCTTGTGGATGCCTACAGTTTGATGTTTGACTCTTTGATTGAGAGAACATTGTCATGCTGCGCACTGTATGAGTGTAGTTTAAAATTGCTCTGTTTTACCATTGGCGAATTCACTAGTGTCTATTGGTTCGTTCAATCAGGAAATGCTAGATGAATGATGATTGATCGATCTCTTGGATAATAGTAGTCGTAGTAGTTATAAGATTCAGTTGTGGATGTGTCTGGCTAGGCAAGCGAACTTGCGAATTTTCAAGAGTGGCCCTGCTGAGATTCGAACTCAGGACCTTCCGATGTCAGAATAGCTGGATATCAGTCGGACGCTCCAGCCAGGCTGAGCTACAGGGCCATTACATTAAGCCAAACAGCACACGTTTTTTAAAGGTAACGTTCGCAAATTGCTTCCTAGCCGTACTCGATGCACTTTGATGAACGTTAGTAACGAACACTACTGCAGTAGTCGTAGTAGTTATAAGATTTTGTTGTGGGTGAGTCTGGCTAGGCAGCGAACTTGGAAACTTAGTCTTTTGCAATCAATCTTGACACAGTAAACATGCCAATTAATAGAACAACTGCCATTCCAAGAACTTTAGGATGAAAAATTGTGTTGAAAAACGCAGCTTCCTGACCGCCAGTTTTGTTTATTGAGGTGACCAGTTTTGTTCCTTCTGTACCATACCCTCCACTTCCTCCATCGCTTGCTGAAAGTCCAGGACCAGGAACGCCTCCTTGCTCTTCACTTAGTACAGAAACTAAACTTCCTATTGTTATGACTAGAATAAGCGCAAGCATCCAGTACGAAAAATCTACCCCGTAATCTTTACTCTTCAGAATGCTCAAGATATGGTCCTCAGAAATACCAAACGCTTGATATGAAAGTAGCGCCATAAGCGAAAAAATAACAAGAAGCACAAACCACGGACTCATCAGATTGATTGTCTTAATCACAATGTTCGAGGATATTGACATTACTGCGAGAGCAAAGGCGATTAACGCGGCTATTGCAGTTTTGTCCTTGAACATATACTTTGTTAGAACCGCAAATGTTACGACAAGGATAAGCAAGAACGGAAAAATAACTTGAACGTTCTGCAATAACCCAATGTCAAGCGGAGTTGCCATTTAGTCCTCAAGAAACTTCTTTACTTTAGACCAACCAGAACTCTTATCGTTCGAGTCGCCAGTCACGTAAGTTACGACAATACCAAACACTAGGATGATGATGATCAAACTCCAAAGTTCAGAATTTTTATCGAACAACGTTGTTGGAGAAAAAGTTGAATCATACGCATTCCAGAACACTGCAATAAGTCCTCCAATTGCAAGAATGCCTGCTACTGTTGAGAGATTTCCATTCTCTTTTTTCCAACCAACAAGTCCGAGCATCAACATCACGAGAATTACTGCAATTATAAGTATAGAAACTTGCGGTAAAGCAGTGTTCAACATCTTTACGAGATCTATATCAGAACCAGGACGTAAGTAATGTTGTAAGACAGGAAGTATTGAAAGCACAAGAGCCACAATCACATTATACTTTTTCTCCTCTCCAAATAATTTGATCCGTTGAAGCACGGCAAAAATCACTGCAAAAATCAAGAAAAATGGCAAGAACAAATCAGTTAATCCAAGTCCTTCTAATTGTTGAAGCGCTCCTCTAAAATTCAAGCCGGCTAATTGAAATACTATCATGCTTTATCCTCCTTCTTTTTTGCGCTAGGTGCAATAACCCAACCGACAAACACGATTATGACGACAAGCAAAATAACTGTACCAACTGCTGCAGATGTGTAAAACTTTCCTAGCCAATTCCAAAATTCTTCGAGCCACGTTGTACCTCTTGGAGTTTTTATCGCAGTTAAGAAAATAAGAAGAACACCAATAAAATTAATTGTGAGAAACGTTGTCTTCCATCCCTCTTTAAGCCCTTTGTCCCCCCAGAGTTCTCCTT
>JAHFPE010000022.1:1600-8178 GCA_023261345.1 Candidatus Woesearchaeota archaeon | reverse complement strand
CGGTCGTTCTTTTGAACCTTTCAGATACTCTCCACAATTGTCGATGCAGCAAGTGTCAGGCAAAAATAAATGAAACGTGCTGTGCCCGATAGCGTACGCATTCCCCATAAGCGCGCTTAATGCAGTGCCCCTTCTTTCAGGCGGATCCTTGATTCGGGCAATGTGTTGCAAGAAAATATTTATTTGTGCAGGAGTCAAAGTTGATGTTAAGCACTCTTGTGCATATGTAAAGTGATTGGGGGCACTACTGAATCTGCGTAATGTTGGATTGCATCCTGCAGTAAATATCTGATACTGCTCAACTGCAGTTTCAAGTTGACTATCTTTCTCAACTGGGGTAGGTTGTCTTGATTCTGGAAAGGGAAGTCCAGGATACTTCATTGCGGCAATTAACTTCAAGTGAGCAACCCCCGCAGTATGACATTGAGTGAATGAATTTTTGAAGCGTGTTCATTCCAATCGTATTCAAGAATTTCTTTTGTTGTCTTGAGACTTTTTGGTGCTTCACTTAACTTTCGTATTTGTTCAACTGCCCGCCACGCCTCTGGATGGTGTTTCAACGTCACGTGCTTGCAGGAATCAAATTTGAGTTTGCCTTTATTTATTCCAAGACCCTGGCAATTTATTCTTCCTCCAGACCCAAAATTAATTTGTGTACAACCATCATTACAATACATTTCGCGCATTTTATTGTGGTTAATCTGGATACCTCCTGTAGCAACACAACCAATGCAATTTACGGTTCCGAAGTTTTCTTGAAGTCCTCCTTTCACAGCTATTCCTAAATCTTCCTTAACGACAGAATAATTGGCTTGTACTCCACCAACTGCGTCATTTGCAAGGAAATTTGATTCACCGCAATTTATTTGAACTCCAGAAACTGCTTTGTCTGCGATGAATTCGCTAACTCCATAATTTACAATATTTCCTTCAGTTGCACGTCCAAAATGGTTAACTAAACTTCCTTCGAGAGCAACAATCGTTTTTCCTTCTGCAAGACGATAACCAAATACTTCCTGATTAAATATTCCTTCAATATATTCAATTGGCGAATGATTGAGAACTGCGCTCAAAAAAATTCCTGCAAATTCAGATTTCGGCAATTTGTCAATGAGAGATAAATAATCTGTAGAATTAATTGTTGACGCGCGATTGCCAATTTGTTCTGCTATTAGTGCGTAATCTCGCTCGATTCTCGCATAAGTATCATTCGTTGGTTCTGTTTCATTTTTGAAGTCTTGCATCGCCCTAAAGATACATAATAAATTTTCAAGTGAGGACGCTCTTGATATTTCAGGCTGTCTATCTGGAGGAAGTTGAAGTCCCGCATAATTCATCCGAATAGTACTTTGCATACGAGGAGATGATTGGCAGAACGGTTATAAAGATGCAGGCAGAATTTCAAGAGTGTACATTGTTTACGCAATCTGATTACAAGTTTAGAATGAATTCGTTGAATCGCTCAGCGCTTATTCTTTTTTATGTCCAGCTAATAGTTCCAACAAGCCGGGTTTTTCAGTATATTGGGCTAAAAATGAAGTCACTTGCGTTTCTTTTGAAACATGATAGTTCAAGAATGGTTCAAGACGAATAGGTAGTGAGGGCAAAGCATCAAATAATTCAACGTGAGGTGGTGCACCAGCAACAAGATCTTTTTTTACAACAAAGTTATCTGAACAATAGGTTTGTTTTTCTGCACCAACTTCCACATAAATTGTTCCTTGTTCAGCAATTATTTTTGCATGTTCTGCAGAATATGTTCTTGTGTGAAACTTAAGTTTGCCAAGGCAGTAATGCGCAGCAATAATACTTACTAGACCAACTGGAATGAAGAGTAACGATTGTTTTCGTAGATTTGCATAGTATCTTTTGCTTCTCGTTGTTAGTTCTTCACTCATAATTCACCCTATGACTCTCCGACTCTTGAACTGAAGTGAAGGGAGTTTAATAAACTGTGTGTATGAATAAAATACCTGTAATTGAAAGTGAAGGAATTTTATGTAGCGCTTTTTTCTGAATTCACCACCAGGTTTATAAGTCAAATCTGGAACTTCAGTCTCAGTTGGGGCTGTAGTCTAGCTTGGTAGGATTCACCCTTGGGGACAGGTATTCTGCTGTTTTGGGTGTGACGGGAGTTCAAATCTCCCCAGTCCCAGTTATTTTTGTGTTGGAAGTTTTCGTGGGTGGGCTGATCAGGGAGTCTCAGTGGAGATCTCCCTCGTTTAGTGCTCGCTTCCAGATGGCGGTTATCTGCGGTTTAATTTCAAATCTCCCCCGTCCCAGTTATTTGATTACTCTACAATCTTTGTCAATCCCTATTTCTCGCATAACTTCTTTTCCAAGTTTGCGCACGTATTTTGCTGTATGATACGAATTTAATCTCGCGGCTGCTACAAATGGTTCTTTCGCGTCAGAAAACCTTCCAAGATGACAAAGTACTGTTCCTTTGTTTATGAGTGATTCAACATACGATGAATTCATTCGTAATGCCGTGTTGAAGTTTTCAAGTGCTAGCGCAAGTTTTTCTTTTCTTTCGTCTTGAGGAAGCAATAGTGCCCAATCAAAATACGTCATTCCAATATTGTTCCTTGCAGGAGTAAATGATGGATCTTGTACGAGGGCTTCTTCTAATTTATTAATTGCTCTTGTGAATAGCCGCGGTTCCTGTTTTTCATGATACCACGCAATACTTGCTTTAAGACCAAGAAGTATACCGTATTCATTGAGAACGTCATGCTTACAATCAAGAGGTTCATCAAGTGCTTCCTCAAGTCCTTTCTTAAGGCCGACGAACTCTCGTTGAAACTCTCTAATTTGTTTGGGAGTGAGCTTCTGATTGATTGTTTGACACTTTTCAAACATTCGTGTTGCTCGAAGTCTTGACATTCTCGCGCTTCCCGCCATGCCATATGCTTTAGCTTCAGGAGAATCTGACAAGATTAACTCATCAAAAATTTCATCTGCACCTCTAAAATCTTCCATTGTTGCGAGAAGTGAACCATAGATGTAACTTGCAGTTGAATTGCCAGAGCGTCTTAGCAAATTAAAATCTTTCGCAGCTTCAGCGTATTTACACTTGTGAAGAGCAGCATATGCTCTATCAAGAATTCCAGTATCTTCACTCATGCGCGTGGTTAGTTCTGTGTGATTATTAAATCTTGCACTCTGCAGATGAAGCGTCGATACTATTTTATATTCTCTCTCGATGCAATATGTATTATGCGTCGCGAATGGATCTTCCTAATTTTGGCAGGAGTTATCCTTCTTCTATTCGGCAGTATCGGCACGCAGTTATATGTGTACGTGAATTTTCTTTTGGGACATGACATCAGTGTTTCTTTTTCAGTTACTCCGCAGGATGTTTGGTTATCTGATGGTGAGAACACAACTGCCAAAGTTGTCGCTACAGTTACAACAAATCCTTTTTGTTCTGCAGAATGTGCTCTTTCATTTGAGACGAATGAAAATTTAGTCTTGAATGAAACGCAAACAATTCTTCCTGCAATTCCATTTCGTGCTAGTTTCCTTTTGACATCACGAAAGTACGGTAGCGGGACACAGGTGTATCGTGCACATCTTGCATGCAAAAGTAGTTCTTCTTTGTTATGCAGAACTGAGGGAATCATAACGACAAGAACCGTCCTTGTAACTCTTCATTACTCTCCCACTCGAGCAGACCAGCAAAGAATTGGCGAATTATCTGAAAAGTTTAGCGAAGAAAACAAGAAGTTCAATACTCTTCAAAGAAGTGCAAAATCGCTCAGTGCAATTATTGAAAACGCGTCTTTTTTGAGTTTCACAAACAATTCGGAAAACATCACGCTTTTACTCACAGAGATAAACAACACATTAGTTGAAACAAAAAGATTATGGGAAACTCAAGACCTCCTGCTATTGAACAAGCAAGAACAAGCACTTCAAACGAGAATGGCTGCTGCCCAAGAGGCATTACGGAACTGGAATGAGTCTGTTACCCATGATTTGAAGAGATATTATGTTCTATTAGAAAAACTAAATAATACTTTTAGCGCTGTGAATGAAGTTCAAAGAAGTTTGTTCATCAATGAGGATTTCTGGATGCACGCAAATAACACAATTGTTGACATTGGAACGCGAATTTCCGTAGTTGCACAAGCACAATCCTTCTCAGATAGGGAGGCAGCTATTCTTTCAGCTGAAGCGTTAAGTGTTGCGCTTAATAATAGTGTGAGAGCCTCAATTCAAGAGGAGATTTCTCGGAGAATAAAAAATGCACAAGAGTTTGAGAGAATGTTCTGTGTGGAAAATTGTTCTATTCTCGTTCAGAACGTGACCCTTTTGGATGCGTGTTCCTTTGTAGAACGTGTTAGAGAACGTTGGGAGAACAGCTCAAAGATAAATAATACTCAATTGAATAATTCTCTTAACAACACGAACGTGACTCTTTTTGTACCTTGCGTAGTTGTAAATATTACACTTGTAAGTGTCATTCGGCCAGTTTTTCCAGAGATAAACCTTGAAATGCGCGAGCAAGAGGGGGAAGTAATCCAAAACTGGGATATTCCTGCTTCACAATGTTGTAGTAAAGGAGAATGCAAGAAATGTTGTAGTGAATGCGAACAACTTTATCCGATTGTTTTTCTCCACGGTCATGCGTTCAATAAAGCGCTTTCATTTGAGTATAGTTTAGATGCGTTTAGCAAAATTCAGTCGCTTCTTGAGCACGATGGTATTCTTGAGGCAGGTGCAGTTACGATGTACACTGCTCAAAATCATTCGTGGAAAGAACTGCCGTTCCCGGTTTCTATCAAAGCAAGCTATTATGTGGATCAATTTCAGGAATCAGAGAATTATATTGTCCAAGCGAACAGCGAGAACATTGAAACATATGCAGTTCGTCTCAAAGAATTAATTGAGCGAATATCGTCATTAACTGGAAGAAAAAAAGTTATTCTCATCACGCACAGTATGGGGGGGCTTGTTGCCCGTCGTTATCTTCAACTGTTTGGAAGTTCAAATGTCAAGGGGTTGATCATGATTGGCCCGCCAACGAATGGGTTGCAGGACACCTTCGCAGTATTTTGTCCGATTTCTGGAAATGAGCGCGAGTGTGATGACTTACGAACAGGAAGCGTATTTTTAAGAAAACTTGCAACAGCACCAATTATTGTTCCAACAACAGTAATTGCGGGTAGTGGGTGTGATACAGGTGGAAACAACGGGGATGGCGTGATACAATTAAAAGATACACTTTTGCAAGGAAGCAAGACGATTATAATTAACGGCACATGCACAAATCGTTATCCTTTACATACGACGATGTTAGATACTGATATTCATCCCGAAGTGTATCCTGCGATTAAAGAGGAGATTCAAATCTTCGCGAAGTCAGAAGATGCGGAACATTCAATTTCCGAACGTTGAAAATCTCCGAATGAATCGAACGAATAAATCTTAATTTAACATTTACTGCAGTGAGCAATCAGTGAACTCATAAATGTTTTTCCACAATCTTTAAAAACACATTACTACTTTCGAATCAATACAATGGCGGCAAACGCCGAAAACATGGGGGTTACATAATGAGAAACTTCGCAATCGTGACATTGGTTCTTTTGGCGCTTATGGCAAGCTCTGCCTCTGCCGCGCTCGAACTGGGCAGCGCTCCAAGTTTGTTTGGCAGTTCAAGTCAACAACGTGGACAAATGCTTTCTGCACAATTCACATTGAAAAATACTGGAAATGCATCCGTAACAGGATTGCAATTAACTAACACACTTGCGGCAAAGTTCAATGTTTCATTCACAGGACTTCCCGCTGTGTTGAATGTTTCACAAATAGTAACTGTAACTATGAATGTTCTTGTTCCGCTTGATCATCCTGCAGTTGATGCGAATTTAGCTGCTGTGGCAATTACAGTTGGTACATTTACTGCAAGTGGTACTGATTCAGGAACAAATGCAACAGTAAGTGTGGCATCAGGTCAACTTAGTGTACAGGCAGAAAATAAACTTTCTATCTCAAAAGCAAAAGTGCTTGTTAATGGAATCTCCACAAAAACAGTAAGTGATGGAGATCGAATTTCAAAACTCAAACCAGGAGATAATCTTGATATTAGCGTTGAAGCACGAAATGATTTTTCCAGAAATACGAATATAGACTTTAGAAACGCGCGTGTACATGTCTTTTCTGATTCTCGACGAGATCTTGATATAGAAGAAGACGACACTATCTCGCTAAGATCTGATGATAAAGAAACTGTTGAGTTCTCAAACCAAAAGGTTGAGGATGATGCAAGACAAAGCAGCACAACAATGACAATTGATATTAGCGGAACTGATACAAATGGTGCTAAGCAAGGTCAACGAATTAGTGTACGCATGGAAGTTGATAGACTATCACATGAAATTCGAATTGACAGTGCAACCACATCTCCTGCAACAACAGTTGGTTGTGATCTTTCTTCACGCAACGTTCGCGTTGATACAAGATTCACAAATGTAGGAAGAAATGACGAACGTAACGCATTAATTGAAGTTGACGCGCCTACCCTTGGATTTAATGACAAAAAAAGTTTTGTACTTAATGAGGATGACAGT
>JAHFPE010000022.1:0-1590 GCA_023261345.1 Candidatus Woesearchaeota archaeon | reverse complement strand
CTTGCCAGTTTCGAAGACTGCAACACCAGGAACGCACACCATCAATGTGAATACATACTTTGATGGAACTGCAAAGTCCAACAGCGTTTCGCGCAATATTATTGTGCCAGAATGTGCAGTAAATAACGTAAGCACGACACCTGCGCCAGTAACGCCTCCTGTTGTGACGCAGCAACAGCCACCTGTGGTACAAACCCCACCGGCAGTAACTCCTGCGCCAACACAGCAACCAACTATCACGCCACAACCTGCACCTAAGGCACGTGTGACTGACAGCTTCACTGACAGTTCTGCATACCTTGTATTGCTTGGTGCGGGAATTGCAGTGATTGTGTTGTTGCTAGTATTTGTTGTTGTAAAAGTGGCAGCAGCGAAACGAGAAGAGTAAACCAATACCTTTTTATTTTACTTCTTTATTTCTTTTTTTTAACATGTTACGTCATGGAAGACTCATTCCCAGATTCAGGAGATGTTATGACGCGCCCGAAGGGATAGGTACGGGAAGGTCGGTGAATGAAGCAGAGGCAAATCTTTTACGTTCATTGAATAGAAATCATTCTGGCAAGAGATTTGCTGATGGAGTCATATTTTCAACTGAAGTTAGAAAAGGAGCATATGAGGCTCGTGCGCGTCTCCTTAGTCACAGATATACTCCACAGATAACTGATCATGACCTGCTTGTTCCTGCAGGAATAGAACCGCACGTAATGATTCTTGACACGAGCTATGTTGGAAAACTATTGGCGAACTTATTGAAAGGTCCAGAATCATATGTTCTGCACCAAAGTACAGATCCTATCTCGGCAAAAAGAGTTCTGGAAATTGAATCAGCAGTTCTCGATGGTCTTGCCCCTACGACTGTAATTAAACGCAGACCTCTCCTGCTTGTGACCAACCATGAAATTGGAACCACCCTTGCGAAGTATCATATGAGAGATTTCTGGAAGGCTGGAATTGAAGGATGTATTTTGTTTGGGTATTTAACTAAACGCGAAGAGAAAAGTTATGAATCTCTCGGAGTAAAAATAACGATACCACTCGAGCAGTTCAACGATCCTGTTTCATACATTGCTTCAAAATTAGGCAGATTTTGTCTCGAGGGGTGACCTTTTTGCGTCTTTATTCTTTTTTGTTGCAGAATCTTTATAAACTTAACACGCGTTAACTCTATTGATGGAGGTTCGGGGAAAGTTGTTACAACCGCAAGAAGTTGAAGCCTACTTTGTGATTCCTGCTCTTAGAAGAGAGCTTGCAGTTGCATTGAAAGATCAAGGACTTAAACTTACTGAAATTTCAAAACGTCTGGGTGTAACTCCTGCTGCAGTGTCGCAATACTGTCATGCAAAACGTGCAGACCTTGACCTTGGAGAACTAATGAGAACATACATTCGCACTGCAGCAACGCGGGTGAAAGATCCCCTTTCATCTATGACGGTAATACAACAATTGCTTAAGCTTGCCTTGCGAGAAAAAGTAATGTGTAGAGTGCATGAAAAAATTGGAACTCTTCCAAAAGGATGTGCAGTATGCTTCAATTAATTCATGAGGAAATACAGCACGCAAGAAAAGAGAAAAAGAATGTTCAAGAGA
>JAHFPE010000021.1 GCA_023261345.1 Candidatus Woesearchaeota archaeon | reverse complement strand
CATGAGATCTTTTTTTTAGCGTAGCTTTAAGAGTATGTTGAACTTTCTTTGCGTAACAAATTGCAGAACTTACTTTAGGATTTTTATGCGGAGGTGCCGGAGTGGCCAAACGGGCTGGCTTCAGGAGCCAGTGGCTTAGTGCTTACGCAGGTTCGAATCCTGTCCGTCGCAATAAATTAATGGCGTTTTCGCGCATCGGGTTACGCCACACCGCAGGATTCGAACGTGCTCAAAAACGAAGATCGCGTTTTTGGCACCCCTCGCACCGCTGTGCTTTAGAGAATCCTGTCCGTCGCAATAAATTGAATGCCGCAATTTTTTTTAGTAATTGCGTGAAAATTCTGTTTTTAGTAATTCACGTAGACGGTTCATAGCAGCTGCACTACGTGTTTTAATTGTACCAATAGGAATTCCCAATGCATTTGCAACTTCTGCAACACTCTTCTCCGGTCCATCAAATCCATATCGCATTCGAATAACTTTTCTCTGACCAAGAGAAAGACTGTTTAGAATTCTGTTGACTCTTTCAGGATGCGAAATACTTTCTTCCTCATCAATCATTGCATCAAGCGGAGTGGATGCCCCCGCTGGCATTTCAGAAGGAGGAAGATCTGAAAAACGAACACTAGGATATTTTCGATTGTGGTGCAAGTATGCTTTCGCAATATTCCGTGAACTATTCAACGCAAGGACTGTCACCCAACCATTAAAACACCCCCTTTCCTCATAATCTTCAAAACATTCTGGGAGTTTATTTACTGCAGCTTCAACCATATCCCTACGAAGTTGAATAGGAGATGTGTGGAACTGAGAATATATGGTACGTCGAGTCACGTACCGAAATCTATCGAATTGTACTTTTGTAATCGAGTACGATTCTGGAAGTATGGCTTGGCTTTCTATTTCGATTGGTTGAGTTACAATGGGTTCATTTTTCATTTTGTTCGCTTCATTCGAAGATTATACTTTGGATGTGATTATATTAGTATTTGTCAAAGTATTTAAATGTTACTCTTATTTAGTTACTTTAAAGGAACAAAATCAATAACGCGCGTGTCTGGAGAAATTAACTCAATGAAGAACCCACTCGTCCCAATGGGTGGGGTATCCGCTGGTACCTGTCATTGAGTTCTTGAATTTTGAGAATACCTAAGAGAATTCTCGCGTCCCTCACCCAGTCACCGCAAGCGGTGGGTAATCTCAACAAATAAAGAACCATAGAATAATAAAAAAACATAACTTGCAATTATCTCACCTGAACAACAACCCTTTGCCAGTCCACCAGATTTCCACTGTCATTCACTTGAACAGTAATGCCTATTCCTTCATTTCTGCTCGCGATTGCTTCTTCGTTTGTTATTGTGTGCGGCAATTCTGGAATGAACTGAAATGTTGGTTCTTCATCATCAGGATCACTTGCATTGAGTGGAAAGATCATGTCAGGCGCGCACGAACCATTATTGTGAATGTGCAGATGATAAAAAGAGTTTGAAATTGCTGCACGTACGCTTCTATTTCCTAGAACTGCAATATCATCGTCAGAAAGTGCCCTGTTGTAAATACGTATCTCATCGAGTGCACCGTTGAAAAAACCAAGAAGCCCTGGCGCTTCATGTGCTCCGAGACTAAACTGAATTGAAGTGTTAAAGATAAGGCCCGTGAAGGCAGTAGAAGCGCCATCTGGTATTCCATCAACAAAAATTTGCAGAGTTGTTCCGTTGTATCTTCCAGCCACATGATGCCAAGTGTTAAGAGATACACTGCTATCTGAAATTGCGCGAGTTTCATCGTTTCCATGCTTTGAAACTTCAAATCTCACCTTGCCAGTTGGTTCAATTGTAAGTCCATATGCTGCATTGCCAAGATTAATGTTTCCCCATTGCGCTATGATTGTTGAATGGCTAAGTGAAGGATTTCCTTTTGAGTATTCTTTTAGATTTATCCATGCACTAAGCGTTAAAGATGAGCGATTCATTAAAAATGTTCCTTTTCCAATTGCGTCATGTAAAAGAAGACCTTTCTCACTTATTGCGGGCACGAGTGAACCGTTGGAAAGAACAATTACTGTATTACGAACTTGGTCTCTTGTGAAAATTCTTGGTGCGCACACAGCAGTTTCAGGAGTTTGAAAATAAATAACTCCCTGTGCGCCGTTTCCTCCAGATAGAGTTCTTGTTTCTCCTCTACCCCCATTTGTTTCAAAAGAAATGAATGGAGAATTGCTTGCCGCAATCAGAATAGTACCCCCACTTCCCCCGCCACCACCCGCACTATCTTGATTCAAAAATAATACTTCTCCGCCTCCACAACCAGCAAAAACCAAGAGAGCGAATACTGTTATGACTGCAAAAAATCTCATGATGCACTTCCTGCACTTGCACCATTTGAAATAATTTTTCCAGAGCCAGTAATTGAAGAAGCAGTTACCATGATAATTCCTCCACCTGCAGCACCATTCCCAACAGTTCCGCCAGAACAGCCACCTCCTCCACCCCCTCCTGAACCCATGAAAATATGTGATGCGTCAAGTGCGTATGAAGTTCCTCCATCTGAACTGCACGAGACAAGAGCACTACAACTTCCTCCACTATTTGCGCCAGATGATTTGTGACCTGCGCCAGCGCCTCCGCCTGCAGATGAAGCGCCACAAACTGCGCTATTACCCGCTCCTCCACCCCCACCACCTGCATTAGAATTCGTTCTCTGTGTTCCAAATCCAAGTGCAGACTCTCCTTGATAACCAATACTACCGACAATACCCTCACCACCTCTAAATCCAGTACCTGACGAATCAATACTACCACGTAAATCAATTGTTTGTGCATTAATCGCAATCACGCCACCTGTTCGACCGTCCCATGGTTGTGCAGTAATTTTTCCAGTAACAATCAATGTTCTTGCTCGAAGAATTCGTACGAGTTGCACTTTATCTGAAGAAGTTGTACCAAGGAAGGGGCTAGCAGCAAAAGCACGTTGAACTGGTTCAGCAACGTAAATTTTGAATCTTTGAACCTTGCTTATCGTATGACTTTCATAGAGTCCTGCAGAAGCTCCAGTCATACCAATGAGAAGTACTTCATCACCAACTGAAAATCCCGTTGTTCCCTCCACAGGAATTTCATGCGTTCCCAAAGAAAGCGATTCACCAACAGCAGTGTACTGATTGAGAATCTGAGTTCCAGAAATCAAGCGATCAACTGTACTATTCGTAAGACAAAACTCTGAGAGGCAAGAACACTCTCCTTTACGAATCGTGAGATTATCAAGAGGCAAATAAAGTGCAGCGTCGTTTGCTGAAGGCAAGGTCTCGTCATGATCTTCTATAGTAATCGAACTTCCTGCACAGATGTTTCCTGCCTGAGGCGCAATATACCAAAGCGCAGGAGGCCGGTTCTTTCTTGCAAACCAGAACTCAAATTTTTTATTGTTAAGAACACTCCCCTGATCATTCACGCTAATGACACTATCAGAACTTTCATGATATACAGTTACACCAAAACTCTGTGGAAAAACTCCATTCATAGAAAAAGACATGTTAGAACTATCCTGAATTAGAAGACTTTTCACGAAAAAATAAAGTTTTGCAAGCCGAACATTAGGCGTGTATACAAGTTTGTTAAGTCTTGTACTTGCACGTATAAATTTGTCATTCACGAGAATCGGCCATTCTGCAATAAATAGCGGATTTTCCGGACTTTCTTTTTGCCAATCAAGAACATACGTTGTGTTTTCAGCAATTCGTACACTAACATTTGGCATTGCAGGAAGAATGTTTAGCCCTTTCCATTGCTGAAAATCACAGGAGGTATTAAGATAGTTTTGCACGAAATGTTCAAGTTCAGACTGCCAAGAATTGGCACCATACTCGGAATAGAGTGGCGCAAGTGTTGTTTTTCCAAAATAACCGGAGTCTAACACTTGACCATTTTGCAAGTAAGGATACGTTTCCCATGGATATTCTGGAGGTGTTGCAAAAAAAATACCACTTGATGTTTCTTCAGGTGGAAACAACAAATAATTAACTTTGTACCCCAAATGTAAGGAATAATCAACACCGTTAGTTGAGGGATCAGGAGTTCTTCCCCCTTGACTCTCATAAATTACACCACCTTGCTTTCCGAACAAGTTTAACGCACGATTAACACCTGATTCAAAACAGTGCTGGGCATACGCCTGTACTGCTTGACTCCCTTCTTGTTGACTTGTTTGCTGACCTGTGTGTATCGTTGCCTTGCTCTTACTCGCAGTAAATACTACCGCATACACCCCCGCGAATAAAATGAGAATAACTATTCCAAGGATTGCAAAAAGAGCAAGCTGAGAGCGCATAGTAAGGAGCGAAGAAGGAGAGTATAAAAAGCATAATGGTTGCTAAACTTGAAAAAGAAGACAGGTTCAGTTCTATTCGTGTCCTTTGAATTTTCGCAACACACAATTCTCACTAAGTACATCATTTTTCTTACAGCACACCTTTGCATGCGCAACAATAAGTGCGTGATACTCTTTGAATAACGCAACATCCAAACAAAGTTCTTTCATAAAAAAAGATTGTACAACTTCGTATGTTGCGTTTTCGTGAATGTAGCCAAGCGCGCTCAAGATTCGTCGTGTATAGGCGTCCACAACAAATATTGGTCTTTCTACAGCGTACAAAAGAATACTATCACACGTTTCAGGTCCAACACCCCATAACGAAAGAAGTTCTGCTCGAAGCTCTTGTGTATTTTTCGTGCTCCATTTTCTATGCGCCTGAAGAAAATAGTTTGTGAATACTTGCAACTTTTTAGCTTTCTGATTAAAATAGCCACAAGGACGAATAAGTTCTCCTACTCTTGCAATCTTTACACGAAAAAGTTTTTCAGGGTCTAATAATCCTTGCGAGCGAAGATTATCTAACGCTAGTTCAACATTTTTCCATGAAATATTTTGCGTGAGGAGAGCCCCCACACAAACTTCGAACTGCTCAAGAGAAGAGAGGTTATTTTTTCCTAGGTACTTATTCTCAAGAGGCCACCAACCCTGCCTGCCGTGCGCGTTACGTAAACAATCATTAATATGCAAAAGATTGACTATGTTGCCTTGCTTCATGCATTGAAGGACGAAAGAGTAGAATAAAAAGCTAACTTCTTTAAACACTACCTTCATTTTGCAATACATGAATGTTCTTATCACAGGAAGCTCTTCTGGAATCGGACTAGAATTCGCACGTCTTTACGCAGCACAAGAGAATAGTTTAATTCTCGTTAGCAGATCCAAACAAGCACTTAATGAAGTTAAGCAAGAGCTCATTACGAAATTCAATTGCAAGAACGTACGTATTATTCCACTTGATTTATCAAAACATGGCTCTGCAGAGGAACTACACAAAAAAGTTCCTGACATTGACATTCTAATTAATAACGCAGGAGTAGGAGACTTTGGAGAATGCGTTTCTATGCCTATTGAAAAAATTTCAGCTATGATTTCGCTTAATATTACTGCACTCACTGAATTATGTATGCTCTACGGAAGAGACTTTAAAAATGCAAAAAAAGGTGGAGTTCTAAACGTTGCTTCAATAGCCGCATTCCAACCACTGCCATATTTTGGAGCATATTCTGCATCTAAAGCATACGTCCTTTCTTTTTCACTCGCACTTGCAGCAGAACTCAAAGAATATAACGTCACTGTCACTTGTCTATGTCCAGGAACAACCAAAACCAATTTCTTTTCTGCAGGTGGACGAGCAGAAATTAGCCAAGAAAAAGGGATCATGTCTGCTTCAACTGTTGCTGCATTAGGAAAAAGCGGACTTGAACGTAAGCAACTCATTGTTATTCCCGGAAGACAGAACCGGTTTTTTGCGCTTGCAGCAAAACTACTTCCTCACAAAATTGTGCTTGGTTACGCAAAAAGAATGATGGAAGAGTATAGATGAGTTTGAATAACTTATTAGAACTAGTTAAACTCCTCAAAGAAAAGGTTTGAATCCATAGCAAAACTGGGGTTATTCAAACCTCTCTATAGATAATAACAAAACACATTAATCATTAAAAATTTCGCAGGGTCTAAAACCCCGCACTTTAGTGCGAAATTTTTAATCCCAAAAACTCGTTGCTTGGCGAGAAGCGTAAAACCGTGGGCTTTAGCCCGCGGATAGCTCCGAGCAGCCGGGTTTTTCTTATGAAACTTTTGTGTGTTGTGCGATTATTGCAAATTGCAACCGAAAAGTTCCACAACCTATACGCAATTTGATATATACCAATTCAGAATTTCACGCTTTCGCAGCAGCATTCACAACTGGTTTCTTAAACACCACAATTGGCAAAACTCCAGCTTCGAACTCTTTTTTTGCAATCTCAATTGGGTTATAACCAATTTTTGCTAAGTCAGCGTCAGAAAGCTTAAGCGCAAAAGGAGCACCGTTGCTAATCTGTAGTGCTCTACTGCCAATAAGACGTGCGAATTCGTACTTGCTGATTTTTTCCTTGTTCTTTTCAGTGCTGTTCATAGTGGTTGTAATCTCATGTTTGTTTAAGAAGCTTTCGGAGTTCTGGCGCGCGTTCAAGCGAAATCTTCACCATAGTGTCAATTTCATCAATGGTAAGGGGTGTTGCTCCGCCTTTTTGCATTGCACGAACAAGCCCATCTTCAGTTGTTGTAATTGTAAGCCTTGCATCAGCAGCATCTTCCTCTTCTGGAAGTGGATCAATCAAAAAGTGTGGTCCTATCTTGTAGACAGTAACAGAAACAGGCAGTGACGATATTGGTAGCTGCATTGTTGTCCGAGCGCCGTAATCAACTTTACCATCCTTGAGTGCAGGAAAGCGTGCGTGACGAACAGCGGCCATTGCAGCAAGAGCAGCAGCATCCATGATATCTCCACCATCATTTACTGTGACAACGTCAATTGCAACACCCCACACAAGTTCACGAGGAGTAATGCAGAGTTTTTTGACATCAATTGCTTTTGATTCTCGAATCCCTCTGTCAGTTACTCGTGCAACTTCAATTGCCTGTTCGCCAGGCGGGCCAGTTTCAAACTTTGGACTTGACAAGGGATACAATTCGGCATTCACCATCAAATTTCCCTGATCAGGCGTGTCACCATATGGCTTTTCTGCAGCAATTTTAACTCCAGCCATGACATCAGTAGTTCCTATTTTTACTCGCGCGCTACCTTCAGCACTTTGGCTAATTCCAACCTCAATTGTGACTGGTCTTGATTCAAGCAGTTTTCTTCCGTCATATCTGATGCCTTTACTCAAGTATTGAAGAAGATGGTCTTTTTGTTCTTTATTCATTTGTGCACCTCTACAAAGCGTTGCTTAAGCGCAGCTTTTTGAACGTCGTAAATTTCTCTGCATTTGTCTCTTGCAAGTTCTAGTGCTTTTCGTAAGTCAGGAGCGCTGATGCCTCCATCGAGCTGAAGCAAACTCACCATACCAGAACGAGGTAGGACTGCAACTGGAATATCTGTAGCCCCTCCTTCTTCTTCGTACGCTTCCTCATCATAAATGAGGTCTGACACAACTTTATCTCCTACTTTACCAACAGCAACTGCAGCTACAAGGTCTTTCATTGCAAGACCAGCATCAGCAAGAGCCATTGATGCAGCAGTAATCCCTGCGCAACGTGTTCCTGCATCAGTTTGAGGAAGCTCAATAAAGACATCAACTACACTATTTGGGTAGTCAGTTAAGTCAAGAACTGGCAGGAGCGCTTTTTCCATGACCATGTTGATTTCCTTACTTCTTCGAGAGCCGCCAGGCTTTACTCTATCGCCATGGCCTGAGAACGGCATCATGTTGTAATTACACCTCAAAATTCCAGTACTTGGATTTTGTTTGAACTTGGGGAACAGGTCGCGAGGCCCGTATACTGCTGCGTATGCTGTTGTTTTACCAATTTGGAAAAACGCACTTCCATCTGCTCGTGGAATCACTCCAACTTTTGCAATCATTGGCCGTAAATCGTGAAATCCTCGTCCATCAAATCGTTTAGCGTACATTATGATCCCTCCTCTTCACTATTCTTTTCATTAGAATTGTTCGCATAGTTCATTTCGTGGTTGGTTCCATCTGAATGATTCGCCGCAGTTGGAACACTTTGGCTAACTGGTTTTAGTCCGGCGCTTTTCAGAAATGATGTAATTCGTTCAGTAAGTCCAGTTAAGTGCGCTTGCTCTTCAACTTTACGAATTGCATTAACAGCAATAATTTCATGTTCTGGCATGCCACAAACCCACACA
>JAHFPE010000020.1 GCA_023261345.1 Candidatus Woesearchaeota archaeon | reverse complement strand
AATAACAGAATACAAGACCTCATTAAGGACTGCAGTCTTGGCGCGACACTACAATGCGGTGGAGGAGATTCATGCACACAAGGAAGCAAAGTAACACAACAACTCCTCAATGCAACACTTGGAAGTTGGAAACGCGCATACGACTTCAAAGTCATTGGAACTCCACGGCTCTCACAATTTAGTGCAACAAATGGATGCACAGGAAACATCGAAAGCTCAAAAGAATACGTACTTCAAGCAGCAACCGGACTCACCATAAAAATTTCACTCAAACTATGCGAGAAGCAACGTTAGAAAAACACAAAAACTGCGTAGCAACCACTTACACACTTTTTTTCGTTGAAACTAAAGGAACATATTCCCAGATCTCAATCTCGTCATTTCCGAATTTTCTTCTGAACACATCGCTGTTGTGCACTACAAAATCCAATCCCTCACCGTGCTTTTCCCAAACACTTTCATACATGTCAGAAGTTATAACGATATATTTTATTCCTGCAATGCGAAGAACTTTAATCAATTCATCAACTGATGAGGAATGAAGCGCCTCGTAACTCAATGCAATCGCCCTTGCGCCTTCAGAACTATGACCAGTAAACGAATCAGTAAGCACTGTTTTTTTACTCAACAGCTCAATCATAAAACCATTACTTTCAGAGCTTAAGACACTTCCGACTGGACGATCAGATAACCCTACAAGACCAGTCACTACATTCATTGATGGTGATTCGTTAATAACGAGAAACACATGGCTCAAGCCAGAAAATAACAGCCCACAACCAAGAACAACAAGTGTAATATATTTTAATGAGGGCAAGTCCCACTCTCTATGAATCAATTCATCAATACCTAACCCGGCAAAAATTGCAAGAACAATGTTCAAAAAAGGTAACAATTCAGGAACAATTATTGCGATGCAAAATGTCGCAACAATTAAGGCATGCACTTGGACGTGCTGCGTTCTCCTGTGCCATACTTTTGTTAAACCAAGAATTCCAAGTAAAAGAGCAAATGAAGAAAAGCCATAAATTCCTCCAAGATCAGCAATAATTGTACTAGTTTTTCCTGCGGTACTCACAATTACTCCAGCGAAAAAATTTGCAAGAAGAATTAATAGGACGAACGACCACTGAATAACAACATTCACTTTTCGAAGAAGACCATACGCCCAGAGCACACCTAAACAAACGAGACTAGGAATAATTCCAAGCCACGCAACAACACCAAACAAAAGCGTACTTAGAACGCGCTGTTTTCTTAACACAAGCACACCTGCAAGCAAAAGTGGAATCGCAAATGCAGAAGGAGTCCAGTGCGTTTCCAAATAAACAACTGCTGGAGATGCAGTAAATACCAGAACGCATAATGCACACTGCAAACTCGAAAATCCCTCTTTTTGCAAAAGAACATACAACAAGATCACACTCAGAAGCATCATTAGAATAGGCAGAATATACAAAGAATCCCTCCAAGAAAAAACCTGAAGACTTAACGCGGTAAGGCCATAAAATGGAGTCCACACAATGTTTTTTCCAGCAAACGTCATTGCATCAATCACAAAAAAATGTGAGATAGGCAAGAATGAAGAGAATAAGTTTGCAACACGAACATGATAGTACTGTTCAGTGCCAGAAGGAAATGATCGAGATGCGTACATTACAATTCCAGGCAACACAACAATAATCAAACAAATAGCAAGAACCCACCTCATGCAACACCCCTACAAGATTCTTGCTTCTCAAAAATTTGAACCACATCATCTCGCACAAGATGAAAGCAATCAAACAACTGAAAACGGCCAAGAGAACCATACAAACTTCTTGCGCCAGGAGAAACATAGACATAATCAGCATTCAATTCTCGCATTGCAGACGTCACATCAATCTCTGTTCTTGCAGAAAATACTCTTGCAACAAGCAATGCTCTTGCTTTACTATCAACTCTACTTTCAAACATTAGATCAACTACGCTTTTTCGTAACCCCAATGCATTAATTCTTTGTCCTTCAATTGGAAGCGCAACAACAGTACTCATAGGAGGAGTATTTGTAGCAAGCCAAACAATAGCATCATTTTCAGCAGGAGAAAAAAAAGAACGAGTTTGCGACAATGCATCTAACCCAGGAATGGCAACGCTCAAAACCAGTAAAACCACAATTGCAACAAGAAGAACAGTTGAATGTTCCAAACGAGTAAGAGAAAAAAAATCAACAAATTGTGCGAACCCTACAGCAAACAACACGCAACATAACGCACCAAGAAAGAAAACACCATTTTGCGAAACAACCCCAATGACTAAGGTAGTAGACAAGATGAGGAGTATACTTATTGCGATATTTGAAGAAGTAAACAAGCGACTAAAGACGTATCGAAGACAAACAATGATTGCAGCAATAATTGGTACAAAACCAACAGAAAAAATGACGCCAAGAACTGTTAGCGGTGCCCTGTCACCTAAGAATAATTCATGCGGAACTCTTTGTAATACGCTTGCCCCATGCAACAACAAAATCCTTTTGTAAAGCACAAACTCAGTCCACAACACAAACAACGCAGAAAAAAGAGAAATCTCCATTTGCGCTTGTGACGGAAGTTCTTTTTCTGCAATTTTTAAAACTAGCACAAGAAGCAATCCCGCGGCAAACAACATTGTAAGCGGATGCAATAGTGCAGCAGCAGCAATACACCCAATGTATGTAAGAAGAATTTTCTCATTCTTTACATCAGAAACAAGCCCAATACTTAGGATGAGAAGAGGAACCGCAAGACCAATAGGAGAAATTTGATTAAACAAAAAAGAAACTGCAGAAGGAGAAATTACACTAATTCCCGCAGCAAGTAACGCAGCATACTCTTTTTTCACAAGACGAACACTTGCGAAATAAACAGAAAACGCAAGAAATGCAGCGATGAGACCACTCATTAATTTAGCGGCCAGCATTGATCCGACAAGCAAGGCAGGAACTGCCACAATATATGCAAACACTGGAGAAAACACAACACCTCTGCCACCCCAAGCAAGAGAGTCATCAAAAAGAGGCTTACCTGAATCAAGAATCTGTTCAACATTACGAAACTGCCAATAACTCCCATCTGAACTTAAGCCAGGAGTAAGCAGTGCAAGACCCGCATAAACGACAAATGTAACGACCACAAGCACCCAAATCCAACGCATGAAGAACAAGACGACGGTAATGTTTAAAATGCTTTCTTCTTCTCAACGGATCATTATAATCGACTCACTTGACTATCCAAATTGAGCAACATACCTACTTGGTTTTCCTTCCTTCCAAGGTTTGTAGAAATCAGTGTAAAACTGCTTAGGCGATGTGGGATAACACTGATCCCATGTGCCACTACCTTTCTCAAAAATCAGATGGGCGCGAGCTAAATGAACAGAGATTCTATTGAGTCGTAATGGCTTATGATATAATTCTTCTTTGCCTTTTGCGAAAGGATATCTTGAGGGATTGAAAAATACGTCCTGCACAATACCAAAACGTTTTCCGCAAGATCTTACTGGACACTTACTACCCGGAAGCAACCGAGAACCAGAATAATTTCGCGCCATCCAATACCGTAATCCTTCAATAATAAAATCTGAGCCAGGAACTTGGCCCAGAAAAAAGAAAGGTTGATCTGTCACCTGAAATGCACGGGCTATAAGCAAATCCATAAAATCACATAAATCATCAAGTGAAACTCCTTTTTTCTCAAGAGAGGACAGTTCTCTAATATCACTTTGAGTGGTTGCGTTAAGTTCGGTACGAGTTACATATTTCTTTGAAGTTAACCGACTTGTCGCGAGTATAGGACGTTCCCCATCTCCCACACTGTTCAACAATGTGTACTGAGACATACACGCGGAAAGCTTGAGAGATTCATAAACTTTCAGGCAGAATACGGACTTGTAGAAAATGAAAAAAGAGGAAGTTCAAGAATGCAGGTGAAACATTTATAAACCCCTTCACTGCCTATTCATCCATTACCAACAGTTGCTTTCGGCTTGGAAGCAACAAACGCCAGTGAGGTAACAAAAATCTGGCAGAAACAACATACCTACCGCAGGAGAACACCATGACAGAACAACAATTCCTTGTAGCACAAGACATTTACTTAAAATCAGGAATACACATTGGAACAAAATTCAGAACAAAATACATGGATTCATTCCTCTACAAAACACGACCAGACGGACTCAGTGTTCTTAACTTACAAAAAATTGATCAACGACTCAAAATTGCAGCAACTATGCTTTCTGCATTTGCACCTGAAGATGTGCTCATTGTTTCAAGGCGAGAAAACGGCTGGAAAGCAGTACACGCATTTGAAAAATATACTGGCTGCAAAGCATACACAGGAAGATTCCCGCCTGGTATTCTCACAAACCCACAATTAGAAACATATATTGAAACGAAAATAATTCTCGTCACTGACGCTTGGCCAGACAAGAATGCAGTACAAGACGCAATGGCAATTGGCATTCCAGTCATTGCACTATGCGACACAAACAATACTGCAAATAACCTTGATTTAATCGTTCCTTGCAACAACAAAGGCAAAAAAGCACTCGGGCTCATATTCTACATCCTCGCACGCGAATACCTACGCGCAAGAGGACAACTTGGAAACAATGAAGAGCCCAAATTCACGCTTGATGAGTTTGCGGAAGAATAATAAAGCTGATTACCAGGTACAAGCAATGAGAGATACAACCCACGATGACTTTTTGGTGCGTTGGATTACCTACATGAAAACACACCCGCATTGGCGCGAAAAGCACGCAGCATTCATCAATGCACAGTATCAACAATCAAGACTCGTGATTCAAGAACTCGCAAAAACTCCTGAAGGAAAAGCAAAAATAAGAGCACTTTATGACATCACAAACAAGACTGCATACAAAAAATTGTTGGGATAGACTACTTCTATAACTCAATTAATTTGCGATAAGAAAACCTTCACTTATTGCAATATATTCTGAAGCGGCGCCAGTTTTATAAGGTACTGCTTGCCTTCGCACAATATGTCAACTGATGCTCTTACAGATGTAATTGATTCTCTACTTTCTTCTGAAGGAAAAAGGAACGCATTGATACAAGCAATTGACAAAGGGATTGTTACAGATAGAGAAAGAATTAAGGTAGTGATTGACCATTACAAATCAATGAAATCTCCTGACTTCGCTGCTGCTGCCCGGTTGGAAGAAACGATCGGAGAGGATAACGACGCGCTAGTTCACTATGAAAGCTCCAGCAAGTTATCTGATGCAATGCGGGTAGCAAGAAAGTTAGGTCAGCTTGGCGTAGTTGAACGGTTGCAACGCTTATATCTTTCTAAATTAGAAACAGGGGCTAATTACGCTGAAGCAGGAAAGCTCGCTGAAGAACTAAAGCTATACGGTCGAGCGCAGGATCAATATATCAAAGGAGAATTATTAGCTGATGCTGAACGAGTCATAATCAAAGATAAAGGAGAGATTGAAGGCGCCCAAGTAATTAAGGAAATGTATTCACAACTCATGGAGAAAGCACTTGAAGCTAAGAATTTTAGTCGTGCATTGAATGCAGCAGCAAAGTTAGGCAGAACTTGCGAAGTTAAACTTGCTCAAGCAGAGAATTACTGGAATGAGGATAAATTTGAGGCAGCTGCAGAAGCATACAGTGCAGGCGGAAAGTCAAATGAAGCAAAAAGTATGTGGCTTAAAGACGCTCAACAAAAAGAAGGTAGGGGATTTTTTTATCTTGCAGCGGAAAGTTCAGAGAAAGCAGGAGAGCAAGCGCATGCACTAGTGTTGTTAGCCCGCGAAATTGAGTACCAGGAAAAGCGCGGAAATTGGCGTAACGCGGCACAAGCAGCGCGGGGAATGAAACGAGAAGACCTTGCAATCATGTACGATAAGCTTGAAAAACTCTTGCCGTCAGCTGAAGTGCCAAATTGAGCATGAATTTGAGAACTACTCAACTTTCAACGTATTTTTAGCGACTACAAAAAGAAAAAAAAAGATTGTTGTCCTTAAATTATTTGCTGAGCGTTTTAAAGCTGAAACTATGTAAAATATTCATGAACGAAACCGTTAAATATCTGAACGTATACCCACAGTATACTGTGGATATAACTACAATAAAATTAAGAAAAAGCACCAAAATTTCACTTGAGAAGTTAAGGACTTCAAAAGAAAGTTATGATGACGTGGTTAAACGACTGATTGCCAGATCTATCCAAAAGATAATGGTCCAGGAACTTCGTTACGGATATCAAACGTCTTCTGTTTCAAACAAAGACATGGTGAAACTCTGGGACGGAACAACAGCAGAACATGAATGAAATAAAACGCGGAGAAATATGGTTGATAAACCTCGATCCCACGGTAGGTCATGAAATAAAGAAAACACGCCCTGCACTTATCATACAGAATAATATTGGAAACAAATACAGTACAACAACCATCATTGCACCACTAACGTCACAAAAAACGAATCGCGTATATCCTTTTGAAGTTCTCATTCAGAACAAGGGTCTTGCGTGTGAATCAAAAATATTGCTCAACCACGTTCGCGCAATAGACAAGCAACGAATTCTGAAAAAACTAGGATTCCTGAATGAAGAACAAATGAATCAAGTAAATGAAGCAATCAACATAAGTCTTGGACTTGTACATATAGAAGAACTATAAAAATGTCTTAAAAAAAAGAAAAAATTAGCCGCCTGCAACGCAGCAATCTTCGCAGGATGCAACATACTTACTTGGATTAAACCCGGATTTCAGTTTTGCAATGTAATTACCTGGTGCGGATCTTTCCAAGTCCGAGCACCCCGGTGCTGCTCTGGCATTGTCAAGATATTTATCTATTGCTGATTGAGTTAGACTTCCATCTGTTTTCAGAGATGGATCATCAGTGATTTTAAAGTTCGGATGCGTGCATGTTCCCTGACAGATGGTTGTTGTCAAACCAAACTCCAGCAATTTTCGTCCTGTAAGCGCGCCTACAATAACTAGAACCAATAATCCAAGTGCTACTAAAATGATTGTATTTACTGATAATCCTTGTGCTTTTGCCATTTAGATTCACCTCTATTAGGGAGGCAGAAGTGTTTGTATTTAAACCTAACGTTCTGCATTTCGCTTCCTTTCAAAGCAGAACGTGATTAACTTCTACGTCAAACATTACAACTGTATTTTCGAAAACAAGTGACTGCCAACAAAAAGTGAAAGAATAGCGAATATGAATAGCACTATTGCATCAACTCCGACATTAAAATGAGAAGCGTGAATGAGTGAAAATCGCAAACCATCAACACCATACGAAAGAGGATTTATGATAGCAACATTTAGCAACACTTTTGGTACACTATCTAATGGAAACAACGCACCTGAAAGAAAGAAGAGCGGCATGATGACAAAATTCATGACAAGAGGAAAACTCTGCATATCATTCATCACTGACGCAATTGCAGTTCCAATTGCAGTAAAAAGAAACGCGATGAGAAACATGAACCCGAATGCGGGAAGTAAGCCAAACAAAGTATCTGGCCTAAAACCAAACGCAAGCGAAATCAAAAATACAAATACACCTTGAATAATTGCAACAGTTGCCCCACCAAGCGTTCTTCCTAACATTATAACACTACGAGAAACTGGCGCCACCATCATTTCTTTAAGAAAACCAAACTGCCGATCCCAAATTATTTCAATACCAGAAATCATCGACGTAAATAATATTCCCATCGCAATAATGCCCGGAGTTAAAAACTGCAAATAATTCCCTTGGCCTGCTTTTTCAAAGATCGTACTAAAACCAAACCCCACCGCAAGCAAGAACAACAACGGTTGTCCAAGTGAACTAATCATGCGTGCACGAGAACGAACCTGTCGCCTCACTTGACGTAGCCACAAGGCGTACAAAATTTCTATCATTTCATCTTCTCCACAACCTTGCATGCAAGCGCATACTATCTGTACTGCTTGCTTCATCATCACGCATCGCATGACCAGTAAGCTGCAAAAAAGCCTCCTCTAAAGAACTTGTCTTTGTAGACTTCTTAATTTCATTTGGAGAGCCAATTGCAATAATTTTACCTGCATCGATAATCGCAACATTATCCGCAGTTTTTTCTGCTTCTTCCATGTAATGCGTAGTAAAAAATACTGTAATACCTTTCTTTTTGTTGATATTGCTTATGTATTCCCACAAGTGATTTCGCGTTTGCGGATCAAGACCAACTGTTGGCT
>JAHFPE010000163.1 GCA_023261345.1 Candidatus Woesearchaeota archaeon | reverse complement strand
AGCAATAGAAAAAGTTCGTGCTGACGAAGTGCAAAATAAGGAATACTTGAGAATGTTCGGCTAACATTCTGCAGTTCGCGCTACGCTCACAGCAGAATGTTGAACTACGACTAACGACGCAAACATCTAGAATGACTGAAGTCAAAAATGTTAAATGTGCCTCATGGAAGAAAAACTGTATTTTAAAAATTCGAATGGACTTAATCTTTGCGGAATATTGTCTAACCCTTCGTCAGATTCTAAGAAAACAATCATAATTCTTTGTCATGGGTTTGGCTCGAGTAAGAATAGTCGAACTTATGTAGAACTCCAAAGAAGACTAAACAAATTTCAATTATCTACATTTCGATTTGATTTCTTTGGTCATGGAGAAAGCGAGGGGAAGTTCAAAGACATAACAATTTCTGAAGCGATTGATGATATATTGTGCGCGATCAAATTGTTGAAAAGTAAAAGTTACTCTGAACTCGGTTTAATCGGTTCTAGTTTTGGTGGAATTGCAAGCATAATTACCGCCTCCAAAGTAAATGATTTATTTGTTTTAGCGCTTAAGTCCCCTGTATCCAATTTTGAAGACAAATTTCTCGCCACAACATCAAAGGAAGCCATGGACAAGTGGAAGAAAAAAGGATACCACTACTATGTTCGAAGCGATGGCGAAAGAAAAAAAATAAACTACACTTTCTTTGAAGATTGTAAAAATAACGACGGCTACGACGCTGCTAAAAAGATCAAAATTCCGACGCTAATTGTACATGGAGACAATGACGAATCAGTTCCGATTTCTCAAAGCAAAAAAACAGCAACGCTAATTCAACGTTGCACTCTCAAAATCATCCGAGGAGCAGATCACCAATATTCTAAACCTGAAGATTTCGAGAAAATGATTGAACTAATTTCAAAATTTATCGTAAAAATCTGCAGTTCGTCCTAAATAACGAAATCTATGAATCTCAACGAATGATTGAACGTGAAAAGTTTTGCGCTCGGCTTTCCAGTAAATATCATGGATCAAATGGGATTCGCCTCGTCATCGCGCATAAAATATTAAGATCCTACCTGAATGTCAATACAAATTCTGTACGTTCGAGGGGCTGCTTGGCTGCCTCTTGCAATTGCAAGAATACGACAGTTCTTTTTGAATCTTTCGCACAGAGTAAGAACTCTTGCAGCTTTTTTCTCAAAAAAACCTTCTCTACAAAAAACATAGATGTGAAGAACACCACTCTTTCCAATACTCGCAATTGCAGAACGAAGATATCTTGTTGAACTCGCAGGAAGCGGCATAATCACTCTATCAAAACAAACCCCCAGAGCTGGCGCGATATTTGCAGAACCCAAAATGAAACGTACTGCAAGCTTGTTACGCCCCGCATTTTCTTGTGCATAACCATGACATGCAGGATTCAATTCAATTCCTGTAACAGAACAAGCATTCGTGTGTTTTGCAATTGCAAGAGCGAACGGTCCAACTCCTGAAAACATGACAAGAACATGTTCACCCGCACGAACAAGATTAGAAATGCGCATCCTTTCTGTTGATGATCTTGGACTGAAGTAGCATGACTGAACATCAAGCTTGTATTCAAGCCCCCATTCTTTGTGAATTGTTTCAGACCTATGCTCTCCGGCAAGCCAAGATAATTTCTGTAAACGGTATTTTCCTGTGTGCCCCCCTTTTTTCATAAATACCGTCTTGACATGATGATTTTGTGATAAAATCTCTCTTGCTCGTTTTTTCCCTTGGGAAATAGAACTTGCGTCTAGTATTGCAATGTCTCCGATTACATCAAAACTTCTTTTTCCTCGTGCCCGTGCCAGTTGGCTCATGTAAAGTCTCCAAGAGCACGCTGAGAAGAGGGTTGGCTACTCAATGCAGAAAGAGTTTCATTCACTCTATCTCTTGAAAAATCATGCTTCTCAACTAGAAAACGAAGCAATGCTGCACTATCGAACCTACCAAAAACAGGACGAACTTCTTCAACTGGCATTGTGGTAAACGTATGAAGAACCTCCTGCCAAGACACACCACCGGGCCATTGAACTGCAGAAAAGAGATCTTGCGCATTCGTAAAATGCTTCACGAGATTAAGCCCTTTTTTGGGCCCAATACCTTTCACGCCACTCCCATTGTAGTCAGTTCCGATGAGCATTGCAAGCCAAATAAGCTTCTCTCTTTCAATACCTAGTTTTTGAAGCATTGTATCAAGCACAATAAGCTGAGGAGTGACAGGATGACTATCCTTTCCTTTTCTTCCTGCAACACTAAGATTCTGAATAACACGCGGCGCACCAAATAGCAATGCATCATAATCTTGCGACGCTGCAGCCCACACAATTCCTTTTTCTGCCATAAACGCACACTGCGCTTCAGCTTCACTTGGAGCGTTTATACAAGGAATTCCCATTGCGAAAAGAAGTTCTTTAGCATCTGCAATCATTTTTTCAGTTAATGATGTTGTTCGAATTGCATACTTTCTCATTCCTTCTGTATCTTCGAGCGCCGCAGCTTCTTCAAACGCAATTTTTGCTTCATCCTTCACTGCTCTACGACGAGCGATTTCCGCAGTCTTAAGCGAAGGAGGAGTGCCATCAAACACAAAAACGAGTTTT
>JAHFPE010000162.1 GCA_023261345.1 Candidatus Woesearchaeota archaeon | reverse complement strand
TCTCCGCCAACAACTTTTGTCTCACAGCCTGTATTCGCATCACTATTGTACTGACATTTTACGTCATTACATGATTCTGTACGAAATTGTATTCCAACTGCAAGACAGGGCGAAGCAAGAATGTTTTGAGGGTTCAATACGTCACCATTCGTAATACTTTTAGGAAGTTGAGTTATTGTTGCTGTATGCTGTGTTCTGAGTGCATGAATTGCGAATAAACGTGCAGCACCGTGCGTTTCAAGAAACTGTCCTGCTTGTTCTGAACTGATACTAACAATCGTAAATGTAATGACTGCAACAATACAAAGATAAATAAATGCCATCAGAACGTCTTGAATCATTCCTCTCTTGTTCAAGGTGAACGAGAAAAATCTTACGCTAGTTTTCATCCTGACTTCTCCTCGATAACACGCGCGATTGCAGCCCCGAGTTTCTCCTCGTTCTTTGCATCAAACAACGAATCTTGTTCTCTCCCAATTTCAAGAAATACTGCTTGTGGCGCTCCAATAAGTATTTGCCTTGGATCATCCTCTCTTAACGATTCACGTAACACAGGAATAATTCCTGCGCTGGTTACGTCAAATTCATTTGTTATACTGTTTAATAATAGGCAGGCAAGACCAGCAGACTCAGAAGGAAGCACGCCATCACCTTCTGCAAGCACGAACGCGCGAACAATTCCTTGTTCTTTACCAATGTTAAGACTAATTAATGTATGACTTCCTCGAACTTGAACTGCCTGAATTCTAGCGCGAGTTGATTGCGCAGTGAACGGGTCGTTTAATTCAAAATTCGTATTTCTCGTAAGTGTTGAAAGTTCACGAGTACCTGCCACATCTGTTTTTCGAAGCGAATTCATAATTATTGCACCAAGACGTCTTGTTTTTTGCGCAAGCTCAGAATCAAGAACGCTTCCTGGCTTTTCTCCTTGCACAAATCCATGACCTGCATCTATGCTAAGTTTTTCTATTGGGGAACGCAACTGACAATCCATGTGCAATGAATTAATTTTATTTTTTGAAGAAGTACCTATTTTATTTCCCTCTTTCTGAAATTGTAATGATGCAAATTGCGCCGCAGTATTCGTTGACTGCTGAACTATTGTAGTTCCACGTGTGATGTAAAAACTAACTGTTTCTGCATTCTGTCCTGTTCTTGCAGCAACGCCTCCATGAAAAACGCGCCAGGTGCTGTCTTTTGAAGGAAGTATAAAAAGTACATTCGCATTTGTAGTATCAGGCAACGATGCAAGAGATGATATGAGGAGGCCAGAAGTTGTTGCAATTTGTCCTGCGTAAAGCCCTTCCTCAGATGTTATCGAACGAACAACCCCCAGCAATAATCCGCCAAACAAAAGCCCAAAAACACCTGCGTACACTGCTGCCATAACAATTTTTGTGTCACTCACCCAAAGCACGCCCCACTCTTTTCAATTGAAGATGGTCTTACAGAAGAACTTCCAAACCCTATTTGTCCTGAGCACTTTCTACACCAAACTAAACCTTCTTTTCCAACCTGAATAGTTCGCGCAGTATCAACACAAGGTTTGGCACTGCATACTTTTGCACCATCATTACTGCATTCACCCGCATTAATAGGAACGCACTTAATGAGTTCAGACTTTTTGGCAAGAATAGCGTATGCACATGCGCATGGCTTTGTTCCACATTCAGCAGGTAAAAAGTTTGCAGGATAAAGTGTTATCTTCAGGTTTGGCGTGCAATCTTTCGTGATTGATTTATCACAAACATCAGCTGTTCCTGAGAAGAGAAGACTGTACGGAACAAATGAAATCCCCTTTTGTTCAATACTCAGTACTGGCACAAGTGCATGATTAGCAGCAACTTCAGCAGCACTATGCGTTGTCGCTTGATTCACAAAATTACTAACTGTAGGAATCACGATTACGCTGAAAACGAGAGCGAACATGAGAATCTCCATTAACTCAGTTATCGTCATTTCTGCACGAGAGTTCATAGAACAGCCACAAGCTATTGAGTTTTTAAACATTAACATTCTGCAAGTACGCTCTCGCAACCGCTCTTGCTCAACGCAGAATGCCACTAACTACTACTGATCAACTGCACAAACAACGCAGTTATTTAAGAACTACACAAGGCCGAGATTTTACGTGATAAGTATCGCTGGTTTTCCGGGAAGTGCTTGACGCGCTTTTAGTTCTTGTGATGTAGCCGCAGCAACAATTTCAATTGCGCAAGAGAATTCGGTAGTGAAGAATTTTTTTGAGTCATGCAAAATTTTTAATTCACCTTCTTCAGAACGCGTTACTTGCGGGATTCGTCCCGCATCCTTCACATATTTCTGAAGTATTGACGCTGCCTCTGTGCTGTGTTCTTTCATTGATGGCAAGATTTCTTTCATGAGTTGTCCAATATCTCTTGTTTTTTGCATAGCTTCTTTAGTTCTTTTTGCAAGCGCATGTTTCCATTCTTCAGCAACAAACAACGTGATCTTCGCTGGTGCTTTAATGTTTGCAAGCTGGAGGACGCGTTGAAGATCATCTGCAATATTGCTAATCATTTGCTCATTCGCATCTGCAGTTGCAGTAATTTTCTCCAACTCAGCAATTGGCCAAGTAGCGTTTGAGATGAAATCCTTTTT
>JAHFPE010000019.1 GCA_023261345.1 Candidatus Woesearchaeota archaeon | reverse complement strand
CACAACTGCAGGATTATCGGTCATTGTATCTAAGGAACGATGGATGCGTAATGCACGATCAATATCTTCATAATTTGTTTGCGACGGACCACCTTTGCCTGTTTTAACTTCGATAAAAAGAGGAGTGTTTCCATGTGGATTAAATACTGCTGCTGCCTGTCCTGGATTTGTACCGTATTTCAGGTCACGTTCTTTATGATATACTGTGTGCCTATCAATCGTTAGTTCAACTTTCAATGGCCATTCTTTTGTGGTGGCTTCTCTGTACAAGTCTTTAGGGTCGCTCATGTTTTATTTGCTCCCAAATAATAACCCGCAATGTCGTTCGCGGATAGTGTTGAAAGATAGGTATCAACCGCTCGATCAAATCCGGCTGTGTGTTCAAATGCGAGTTTTGCGAGTGCTGCCCTGCTCTCTAGCGTGGTAAAAACTCCATGTTCATCTCTTTGTAAAAGATTAGTACTTTGCCAGTTTACAATTACTGCGACTCGTTTGAAGCTTTTTGCTGCAGAACGAACCATGCAAGGTCCACCAATATCAATTTTCACTCGAACCTGCTCCACAGTAGCACAAGGAATTGAAACAGTTTGCGCGAAGGGATAGAGGTTTACGACAGCAAGGTCAATTGGAACAATTCCTTGCTCTTTCATGTACTGAGAATGGGTTGGTTCATTTGGGTCAAGCAAAAACCCGCCATGAATTTTAGGATGAAGTGTCTTAACTAAATCATCTGGTGATTCAGGAAGCCCTGTGTAGTCCTTCACATCACGCGCAGTATAACCTAACTTGCGTATTTCTCGCGCAGTTCCTCCTGTTGAAAGCACTTCAATACCTGTTGTTTTTGGATCGAGTTGTTTGAGAAGTTCTGCAAGCCCGGACTTATCGCTAACGCTAATAAGTGCTCTTTGAATGTATACTTTGTCCGGTGTCATAATTCCTCCAATCCTGTTTTTTCTTACCTGCCTAACTTACAGGTCTGGCAGTCAAGTTTTTACGGTAAATATTTTCGTTTTAAGTTTTTCCTGGTGGTCCTTTATGTACTTTATGCATGTTACGTGCTCTTTCGTTTATAGACGCAATAATCAAACGTTTCGTGGGGTATGTTCGTTACTTCTTGCCATTCTGTCCAATCGATTGTAGGAAAATAAACGTTTCCCGCGTATTCTTTTTTTATCCACGAGACGTGAAGAGTTTCTGCAACTTTTAGTCCTTCTGAAAAAATAGAGTTGCCTCCAATAATGAAGATTTGCTTATTAGATTTTTGTGCCTCTACAAGCGCAAGGTCAAATGTTCGAAGAATTATCACGCCGGGGATTTGTTGCGAAGGTAATGTCTTGCTTACAACCATGTTTATTCTGTTCGGAAGTGGTTTTCCTATTGACTCAAATGTTTTTCGTCCCATGATAACGATATTTCCTTTGGTGAGTTGCTTGAAGTTTGCGAGGTCTTCGGGGATGTGCCAGGGGAGAGAGTTGTTGTTGCCAATAACTCCTGCTCTTGTCATTCCCACAATCATGGATATTGTCATTTGAATTTTATTTTATATTTACTTTTCCTATTGCCTTTTTATAAGGTTTTTTCATATTGCAATTTCAAATTCGATTTTTGGATGGCTTTGATAATTGAGAATAGTTGTTTGCTCAGAAGTCCATGTAAATATACTTTCGAATTTTGTTGTCTCGATTGTTGGGAGTGGATACTGTGCTGCTTGCCTTGAGAGTTGTTCTTTCGCGCCCACAACATGATTATCAAAAATGTGACAGTCAGCAAGAAAGCCAATGAGGCGTCCTTCTCCAAGATGCGCTTCTTTAGCGAGAAGATGCAAGAGTAATGCGTAGCTTGAAATGTTAAATGGTAGTCCAAGCATCACATCTACGGAGCGTTGATTCCAAAGTAAGTTGAGTTTGCCATCCACAACAAGGACTTGCCAAGAGTAATGACAAGCAGGAAGTCCCATCTTGTGCAAATCAGAAGGATTCCATGCTGAAACAATCATTCGACGATCAGAGGGATTGTTAGAGAGCGTGCGTATGACGCTTGCTAATTGGTCAATTCCTTTTCCCGCATAGTCTGCGTCAAATGAAGTGTATTCTGCCCCAAAATGTCTCCATTGAAATCCGTATACTGGACCTAAATCTCGCTCTGCAAGCATTCTTTTTTTTGATTCTGCATCATGTCCGTATGGTGCTTTTTGTGGTGATGCCCACTCATCCCAGATGTGATTCTTGCGTTCTTGTAGCCAATGTTTGTCTGTGATTCCTTTAATGAAAAATTCGAGTTCAGTTGCAATCAGTCGAAAAGGAATTTTTTTCGTCGTGAGTAGTGGAAAACCCTTTGCCATATCATGCTCAAAAAACATGCCAGGAATCATCACGCATTCTGGTCCTTGCCTTGTTTTTTTTCGCATTCCTGTTTCTAAAATACGTCGAACAATATCAAGATATGCTTGCATTACTCCACCAAGTAAGTGTTCCCCTTGAAGTATTTTATATAGATTTGTGTGCTAAAGAATAACATTTGCAAAAGTAGGTGGCGAACTCTGCAGATGATTGAGTCTGGAGAAAACTCGTTCGGCACTGCGAATAAGACTTATTCTCTTTACTTCAACTAGCAACAAACAATAATAAAAAAAATAAAAAACTCCCACTAACTTCTCTTCACCACACTCAACAACTAGCATTACGTATTTTATACGGGGGGAAGTGTCCCCCGCAAAACCCGCCTCACGACGACTATTACAACGACTCTCGAAACGACGACTTTCACTACGACGAAGATTCAACACTAATAAATGGCACGAACAAAATACGAGGATGAGCTTCAGTATAGCTGCAGTAGCCGAACGTCTTTTTCTTTTTGTTCAGCTTTTTCTTTTTTTCAAAAAAGAAAAAGTTACATAAATACCTTTCTGCCATTTTTTCAATATCAAGAAATATCTTCAAAAAAGCGACAAGGTACTTTTAAATACCTCTCGTCCGTCATAAGATTTATAAAGCAAGTAGACATTACTGATTCTAGAGTCGCGAAGGTAGCGCACAAACGTGCTAATTTGAGTTAGTATCATTCAAGTGTAGAGCGAGAGTGCGAATTCTGATCTATCTTCCTTCTCGGCAATCATTGCATGCGCATTGATTGACAAAAGAAGCACTCAATATTGAGAAGGAGAATGTATGATAAGTATAAAAAATGATGTAGTAAATAATGATGTAGTAGCGCAGCCTGCGGTTAACACAAAGAATTCCTTTAATTCAATGGGCTTAACGCAGAGTTTGGTTGATGGGCTTAAGAGAATGGGAATTACAGCGCCAACGCCAGTGCAAGAGGGAAGTATTCCTATTGTAATGAGCGGAAAAGACGTGCAGGTTCGTGCAAAAACAGGTAGTGGAAAGACGTATGCGTTTGCTCTACCGATGCTAAGCAAATTAACTTCCGCGCCTGTTGTGCAAGGAATTGTGCTTGCACCAACTCGAGAGTTAGCTGTACAAATTGGTAAGGATATTCGAAAGCTTGACCCGCACGTTCAACTCGTTACAGTGTACGGAGGCGTTGGTATTAATCCGCAAATTGAGAAGTTACACAATTGGGCACAGATTGTGATTGGAACTCCGGGAAGAGTGCTTGATCATTTGGAACGTCGAACTCTTGACACTTCGAACATTCGCATGGTTGTACTTGATGAGGCAGATCGCATGTTTGAAATGGGATTTATTGACGATATGAAAGCTATTCTACAACAAATTCCAAAAGAAAGACAAACCTTGTTGTTTTCTGCAACAATGCCTGATGAAGTTGTGCGACTAAGTAAAGAGCACATGCATGAGCCAGAAAAACTTTTGTATGACCAAGATGAGATTACCGTGAAGAACATCAAACAAGTCTGTTATGGTGTTGACAAAATGAAAAAGCTCGACACATTGATGGCCATTCTACGAAACAGGGAAGCTGGAAAAGTCATTATTTTTTGTAACACGAAAAGATGGTCAGACACATTATCGTTGCTCCTACGCAAACGTGGTTTTTATGTGAAAGCTATTCATTCAGACTTAAGTCAGCGAGTTCGGCAATTTGTTATCGATGATTTTAAGGCAGGAAAGTTTGACATCCTTGTCGCAACAGATGTTGCAGCAAGAGGACTGCATATCGAGAACGTGACGTATGTCGTAAATTATGACTTGCCAAAAAATCCTAAAGACTATATTCATAGAATTGGAAGAACTGGCAGAATTGGAAAG
Organism: Candidatus Woesearchaeota archaeon; assembly: GCA_023261345.1. Classification (GTDB taxonomy): domain Archaea; phylum Nanobdellota; class Nanobdellia; order Woesearchaeales; family ARS49; genus JAHFOI01. The sequence continues at coordinate 4,174 of JAHFPE010000019.1, read as the reverse complement.
AGCGGTGCTGCATTTAGTTTGGTTACACAAATTGATCAGCCATTACTGCGAAACATCGAAAGAGAAATCCAGCAGTTTTTGCAAGTGACAGAATATGGCACAGGAGCGCAAGTAAAGCAAGACGTTACGCTGCAATCTCCAGCATCACATCAGGACCATGTTGGACATTCGCATGAAGAGCACGCAAAAATGTATGACGAACACAACTCTTCAAATCCAAATCTGTCTGTTCCAAGAGAACACAATTCGCAATGTACACAACCACCTTCGCAGCACAAGAGTGGTTGGGATAGATGGGATTAAGATTCTGAATTTCGAATTCGATTCCTGCGCAACTGTTATGCGAGAAGATAGCTAAGGGTATGTCTCTCGTTAGCTGCGTAAACTATTAAAGAGATAATGCATATGCTTCGTCAGCGCCTTTACTTTCGCTAGAAGGTAGACGCTGTACTGTTGCACCTAGAATACCTTTGGTTCTCGAATCTCGAGGTAGAATTGTGTATGGTGCATCAACTCCAATGACTTTTCGTTCGTATCGTGCTATTTCCAATCGAGTACCGATTTCTGCCATACCCATACGTCCGTTTTGAGTTTGCATTCCCCATATTGCAACTGTGCCTGTTTTACTTGGTTCGTGAGCTGAAATGATTAAAATGCCTTTACCTTGAGCTTGGTATACTCCTATTGTACCTGGAGACGCTTGTGCAGTTTCTCGATCTTTTGCGCTCATACTGTATCCCGCAGTTGCAGTGATAATTCCTGTTGGCATTGGAAAACTTGGAGGTGTGGAATCAGGCGCATACAATAGGACGCTTCCACACAAATCTTTTGCAACAACTCGGTGATCTCTAGCAAAAAATGAATCACCATACATGGAATTAAGTGTTGAATCTTTCAGAACACCAGGTAAACGTGACAGTGAACTCAAGTCACCTTCTTTCATTTGAGAAAGTGTTTCAGCAATCTCTCCTTCTAATCGGAAGCCTTTTTGGACAAAAACTTTAGTAAAAACATCCGCAAGCGAGGTGAGCACCCTACCCAGTCCTTCATTTTTTGTCATGGTTGTTTCCTATTCTTGGTAATTGCATACTATGTTTAATGTTATATGTTTCAAATCCTTGCATGAGCTTGAACTTTTCGAGTATACGCCCAAGCACAACTTGCATTTCGGGATCTGCAGCTACAATGTCCTTGGCAAGACGCGCTAGCAGCTCTTCAGATACTCCTTGCGGGTGGTCATTTAAATAGTTGGTGGTTAATTCTCGCTCGATAACTGCCGCCATGACATCATTTGGTCCAAACGGAGTATACGCCACAAGTTGTTCTTCAGAAACATACGTGGACCAATCAACATTTGAAGGTGAACTCTGTGATTTTCTTCGTCTTCCCGCGATAAAAATACGCGGAATTCTTTTAGGCGTCGCAGGAGGGTCGCCTGCCTGTTTAGTAACTTGCGAATAGATTGCGCGCATTCGTGGATCAACGCAAGATTGTTCTGTAATGGAGTCGAACAATTCAAGTTCTGTTCGTTTTACTGCTGAAACATAACTATAAATTCCCTCCATAACATGTTCAACTCCGAATCTTTGAACGAGTCTAGCAACAAGAAAGCCGTAACTGCCAGGCGAACGCATGTTATCCTCTAAAAGGGAGGTGCTATTGACGTCAAATAATCTTAAGAAAGTTATGATATCTGTGGATGTACTGGGTTTTCTTTGACTAAAGGATAAGTAATTTTCAAGAGCTTCTGTAACAAGTAGAGAATCTGATATTGCATCAAGGAATTCAACTGTTTTAGAATATTGGGTTCGTGAAAGTGTCAGGAACATCATTTTCTCAAGCTCATCTCTATTTGATCGTGCGAGTGCGCTATAGTGCAATGGAATTGATGTTGCTTTGGGCAAGAGTTTCTCCGGTCGCGTTAAGGATTTTTCTATGCGCCCAAGAGTTTGCGGAATTAGGTCGCAGAATGGATTATCCGCCGAGTATATTTTCGTGTCAATAGTCGTTCCGTTCCAATAGAAACTAAATGTCCATGGTGTGCATTCCGCGCCATACTTGTGCGTTACATATCTGCTAAGGTATACCTCTGCGAATTCAGTTAGTTTAGTTTCAAATGTCATTGGAGAATGTCTCCTAGTTTTTTTAACTGTGCTGCAATATCTTCAATCTCTTGAGGTGGCATGTTTGTAATAACTTCTTCAAGACCTTTGATACCTAGCGGAAGTTCCAAAGACGGGGTTTGAGTCGGCGAGACTATATTTGTATATTGAGAGGGGAGTTTTATTCCAAGTTTTTCTGAATATTCGATAAGCGGTTTGTCAGCATTGTAGAATCCGCTGCATTTGTAACGTTGTATTTCGCGTTTGGTTTTTTTGTGTGCGGGGGGGCTATTGATGTCGATTGTTTCGATTTCAGGCGAAAACGAACAATATGTTCTTCCTGATTCTATATTTAGTTCCGAACGTATTTTTCTGCAAACTATGGCTGCAGCTTCAAACTGCGTTGTGCGTCCTCTTACTTGTGTGATATTATTTGCACGATATGTTCCAGTTAGTTCTCGATCACACTGAAATCCGATGTCAGTGAGATCTTTGTAAAATTGCTCTCGACACGTATCTGCTAGCACGCTGTGTGGTTCTAATAGTAGTAAGTGTCCTTGAGGTTTAAGTGTGCGCTGTACTTCTTGGAAGAATAGAATTCTTTCAAAAGGAAGAACAAAATCAAGAGCAAGTGAGCAAACTATAACATCAAGACTTTCAGCTGCAATTTCTTTGGTATGCTCATACGTTGTTGAAGGGTCGAAAACATGATGAGCGGTGGGGAAGGGAACCAATGTTCGCAAGTCAGTGTACGATCCAAGGAAATATGTATTTTGTATTCCTTTTTCTTCAGCAGAATCAATCCCGTGATCGATTTGGTATTTGTTGAGGTCAACACAAATAGTTTTTCTTCCGGAAATACGAGATACTGTTGCAGGTCCACATCCAGCATCAAGAATTGTATTGATTTTTGTATTGGTTGTAAGTTCAATTTGACTAAGAAGCTCGCTTATGAGTCTTGCACAGTTTCCTGAGTATGAATTTTCCCATAAATAATTGTAATTCGTTGCTAGTGTAAGAGCGTTTTGGTATGCTTTCATTACATCAATGAACGTTTTCACTCCGCGCCCTCTACAGCTTGCGAACATAAATGCGGTTAGTTCATTTGCGTTGAGTTGTCTTATTGCATCGAGGTCTCTTCGCCTTGCGGACTTTCCGCTTCGAAGAACTTCTTCGAGTTCTGTTGGTGTTAGTGATGGACTTTCAAATGCGTGATTGATTACTTCTGCTCTTCTGTTTCGAAGTAAGTATTTCTGGTCTTCGAAGGTATTCATTGCGACGAGTTGAAAGACTGTAACTTCTTCTTTTTGTCCTGATCTGCGCAATCGAGCGAGCATTTGCTCAGCTTCAGAGGGAACTGTGGTTGGATCGTATTCTACTAGTATTGTTGCTTCTTGACAATCATTTCCTTCTCGAAGCGTGCCATACGTTGTTACCGCTACGCTAAGGGAGGAATTTATTCTGAAATCAAGAAGCGCAAGTTGTCGATCTGATGGCGCGTAAAGCTCATTACCTGTAATGTTTAGTATCTGCCGTGTTTCCAATGAAAGTTGAGAGCGATATGTAAGAAGTTCAGTTTGTATTCCTTGGCAAGAGAGCCTATTTATTTCTGATTTCGTGAGTGGAATTTCTCCAACTTCAGTTGAAAGAGTACTATCTATTCGAATGCACCCGAATTCTTTCAATTCATTTTCCAAATAATTCGTGAGAAGGTGTGTTAATTTCGTTGCGACTATTACCTTCTTACCTTCACTTTTTGCCAAGCGAATTATATCTTTGAGGCACAATAATTTTGAGGGGACTATTTCTTTTGCTAATTTTTGTAACCTGGGATTTTCATCAAAGAACTGCTCCACACGACTTCGCAGGGAATCGTCTTTGAGTGAAGATCCTATGTTCTCAGGTAAAATTTTTCTTGGAAGTGTAAGTGCATATGTGAGAAGTGCGTAACGTTCATTGCCGTAAAATAGATCGCTGTTGGCAAGAGTAGTGTATACTTCTGTTTCTTCAGGAGTTAGTTCATGTTGTTTTAGTACTATTTTTGCAGGAGGTATATTTGGGTCAATTTCTTC
>JAHFPE010000161.1 GCA_023261345.1 Candidatus Woesearchaeota archaeon | reverse complement strand
GGATCAACAGGAAAATTCGCTTGATAAAACGAATGCTTGTACACTGGAATGTAATGTACATTCACGCCAATATTTTTCTTGCGCATGAATTGAAATACTGCATCACGATTAGTTTCTTTTGGAAGAAGTACTGGAAAAATGTGCCATGCTGATTTGCGGTCTTCTTTTTCAACTATTGTTTGCACAGTTGTAGGAAGCAACTCGCGATACAGTTTAACAAGATTTCTTCGTGCTAAAATGAATTCATCAATACGTTTTAATTGCGAAATTCCAAGTGCGCAGCAAAAATCAGGAATGCGATAATTGCGACCAAGAACTTTCATATCATACGCCCAATTAGCAGATGGACCATACCTACTTCCTGCATCTTTATCAATACCATGATTTCGAAGGAGCATCATGCGTTTTGCAAACTCTACATTGTTCGTGGTTACGATACCTCCTTCGCCGGTTGTAATGTGCTTCACAGGATGAAATGAGAATGTAGTCAAATCAGCAATTGCACCAATTGGAGTTGCATTGTATGTTGCGCCAAGACTGTGTGCAGCATCTTCAATAAGTATAAGATTATGGTCATTTGCAATTTGTCTTAGCTCTTGCATATCGCAAGGTTGCCCGCTGTAATCAACACAAATGATAGCTTTCGTTTTTGAAGTGATCTTCTTTTTCACATCAATAGGATCAATATTCCATGTTTCTTCTTGAATATCCGCAAACACGGGAATGAGTCCATTGTACACTATTGCATTTGCAGTTGCTACAAATGTGAAAGGTGTTGTTATTATCTCAGAGCCAAAAGGAAGCTGCAGACTGCCAACTGCAATATCAAGCGCTGCAGTTCCAGAATTTACTGCAACTGCACATTCTGCATTAACCATCTTTTTGAATGCAGTCTCAAATTCAGCAACTGTTGGTCCTGTTGTTATCCAGTTTCCTTTGAGAATGGTGTTAACTGCTGCTCTGTCTTCATCATTAATGTCATGCAATCCATATGGCAGAAAAGTTGGTCTCATTTTTTTTGCCTCAGTCCAATTCTCATATAAGATTCTCCTTTTGCAACAGCAACTTAAGCTCCTCTTGCGTTAACGGAGGTGCTGACCTTGAAGTGTAGTGCTTCATGCTTGCTGGCTTTCCTGCATATTTCACAACAGGAATACCAAGTGTTGTTCCTGCAAGAAGTGGAGGAATCACAAACATTTCTTTTGTTTCAACAGCCCTACTTGCTTCTTCTTCAGTCATTAATTCTTCATAATGTGTTTCGCCAGCAAGAAGTCCAGTTGTCTTTTTCTTTATTTCTTGCGGTATTTTTCCTTCTTTGGGCGCGAGATGCTCAATAAGAAGCGTTGCAAGATCGCCTAATTTTACAATTGGCATTTTCAGAATAAATATTTCTCCACCATGCGCAATTGCAGCACTCTTGAGTACAAGTCGTAATGCATCAGTCTGGCTCATCATAAACCTCGTCATTGTCTCATCAGTAATTGTAACAGGACCACCTTGTTCTATTTGCTTTTTGAATAGTGGAATCACTGAACCTCTACTGCCCATCACATTACCAAACCGAACAGAAGCGAACACAGTTTTCCTGCTTCCTTTGGCATAATTTGCAGCAGTAATGAGTCGTTCTGCGAGCAGTTTCGTTGCGCCCATTGTATTGTGCGGATACGCAGCCTTATCACTACTTGTAAAAATAACCTTTTCAACATTATTTGTCAAGGCGGCATCAATAACGTTTTGTGTTCCAAGCACATTTGTTTTCACTGCTTCAAACGGATTATACTCGCAGGAATTCACATGTTTGAGTGCAGCTAGATGAAATACAATATGACACCCTTCCATCGCACGAATGACTCTCTCTTTCTCCTTGATATCACCAACAAAAAACCGAACAAGATCTTTCTCAATTACCCATGGCATTGTTAACTTGAAATCATGCTCAAGTTCGAAATGTTCAGTCTCATCTAAATCCAAAATACGCACCACCTTCGGCTGATGCAAAAGAATTTCCTTTACGAGAGCACGACCAAGAGTTCCAGTTCCTCCTGTAATGAGAATAACTTTATTCTTGAGCATCTCTTTAACCACTTTTTTATCTGAATGCTGTTTATTTCCACTGATTGTTTGTAGCCATTGCATAATTGACCCCCGTGCAGGTTTTCTTCCATATTGCGTCTGTAATGCTGATTGAATTTGAAGAGTTGAAAGGCCTTTTTCGTGTAGGTCTTTTGCTTCATTTACAAGTTGTGGCTGCCGTAAACGTGCGAACGGCCCCTCTGTAAAAACTTTGTTGCAATCGCTACATTGTAAAAGCTGTCTTGTGCTCCCTTTATTGTATCGTTTGCCTCGTAATACAACATCTGTGCTTTTACATGTAGGACATACAGGGGTCTCGTTTTTTTCCACGATTTCATAAGCTACCATCCCTATAAAAACCTTATGAATATCCTTTAAATATATCACGTTTACTGAACATCTGATCTGGAGGCGGGCTTCACGTTCATGTTTCCCAAAAAAAATGGTACTTTCGACTAAACTACTTCACAAGAACAGTTTTTACTCCCATTGCAGGAAAACTGGAAAGTGGAGTGCTTTCATATGCTCCAGGAAAAATATTTGCAATTGATTCAATAAACCAATTCCATATTTGAAACTTTT
>JAHFPE010000160.1 GCA_023261345.1 Candidatus Woesearchaeota archaeon | reverse complement strand
CGCTTGATCCTTCTTGTGCGTTCTCAAATGGCTCCTCAATTTCGTGCGGTCCCTGAAGAAGTCTAGTGTCTTGTGCAAAATGAGCACACGCGATTCCGACTGCGCCAAGGCTTCCTGAAATCAAATAATCCATCATACGCGGATATGTTTGACCTATACAGTGAAGAGATTCTTTGAAACCAAGTTCTTTTGCGATCATTTTTTCTAGTTCGTCCACCTTTTCCTGATTCTGGTCAAACACTGCGAGCATATCAGTATATGTACCGACTGTACCTTTAATCCCCCTGATTGACAATGTTTTCAAACGATGTTCCAGTTCATCAAGTGCCAAAAAAAGATCATCACCATACATCGCAATTCTACGGCCAACCGTTGTTACCTGCGCAGGTTGGAAATGTGTTCGTCCCAAAGTCAGCAGGCTCTTGTACGTCTCTGCTTGTTCTGTAGTGTACTGTATCGCATTGGCAGTTTTCATCAAGACAATGTACAAACTTTCGCGAATTTGCAAAAGTTCTGCATTATCTGTAATCGCCCTGCTTGTACAGCCAAGATGTAGAATTCCGGCCGCAAGAGGACATTGTAGTTCGTATGCTTTCTTGTGTGCAGTCACGTCATGCAGTGTTATCCTCTCGAATTTACGCGCGTCTTCAATATTTATGTTAGAAACGTTTTCTTCCAGTTGCTTAATTTGTGCCTCAGAAATAAGTGCGGTTCCATCGCTTTTTGTTGCACCAAGAGCTCTTTGTCCCTTCGCAACAGCAAGCCACATACGACGCCAACCAGTATATTTTGCTTTATCAGAGAAAACTGCTTGCATTTCAGGACTGACGTATCGATCCCAAGGATTATCCATGACGAAGAATTGTTTAGTGAGGTTCTTTTTAAGGTTTGCGTGAGACTAAGAAATATTATTTAGTTCAGTTGCAAGAGTTACCCAAATGCAGCCAAGTTATTTTTGCTGTGTTCGAGCACACTTGCATCACTTGCAGAAATGTGCAGGTTAATTGTTTTGAAGCTTTGGGTGAAATATGTGATGTTATAGATAGTTCCATTGTCACTGTTTTGCATGAGAAAAAACGTTTTTAGAATTGGTTCTGTACCGTATGTTTCAGCACGCTTTTTTGCAGCAGCAGTGAGTGCAGTTGTACTATCAATATGAATTGTCGCTTTATCAAGAGGAAGAAGTCCTTGCGGCTTGAGCACGTCAAGATCTCTTGCAACATCAATTTTTTTCTCAGGTGTTGCAGGAATAAACGTTGTCATTTTTTGTGTTTTGGGCAGGTAATATCCAACTTGCCATTCGCCCTCGCCCAAATTATCAAGCGAGCGAAATACGTGCGCAAGAAAATAGTCTGGATGCTCTTGATTCCACGTCTTAAATTCCGCTGATTCCTCAACTGCATCTAAGACTTCAATAACGTCAAGCATCATGAATCTATCAAGACAAACCTTTATATACTTTCTGCCAGAATCTTTTTCCCATGAAAGATGAATATGAAAAAGTGCGAAAGAAGTACAACTTGCCATTATTTGAAGAGATTGATAATGAACTTGACATTTCGAGTATTGAAAAACCAGTACGACTTTTGCGTCAATTACGGCATCTTGCAACTGAACGCATAAAACTTTTTTCTGACGTACTAAACGTTGTTCTTCATCCTGACACAGGTGTGTTTTGTGACTGGTATGAATGCAGCTCTTTTTCAGATGAAGAACGAGCGCAGATTCTCGGATTTTACAAACGACTGATGATTGTACAACGAAGTCTTCTTGATGCAGAAATTGCCTGCGATGAACGACTTGATGCAGATACATTAAAATTGGCATTTGAAACATTACAATCGATGAAACAAGATATGCGAAGCGTTGTCACAAAAATGAAAGGGATCTGGACGCGCCCTGCAGAACCCAAAGAACTACTTGGTTATCTTGGCTGATGGCTGAACACTTACCAAAACACAGAATTCTTACATTAATTGGACCGCCAGGAGTTGGAAAAGGAACAATTGCAGAATTGCTGGTTAAGAAACTAGGAATTCCCCACATATCAACAGGCGATTTATTTCGAAACGCAATGAACGGCAGACATGTGCTTGATAAAAAAATTGGAACATACATGAGGAAAAATAAGTTTGTTCCTGACTCAATAACATTACCATTTATTTTTCACGAGCTCACAAAAAGAAAGTATAAAAACGGAGTAATTCTCGATGGATTCCCACGAACACTTGTTCAAGCAAAAGCACTTGAAACACACGCCAAAAATACCCCTCACGTTGATCTTGCAATACTGCTCAACGCACCCACACGCATTCTTCAAAAGCGTCTTAGCAGCAGAATGATTTGCGCTACATGCAGAACCGTATTCAATATACATTCACGTCCTCCAAAGTTGCGTGGAATTTGTGATGTATGTGGTGGAGCACTTGTTTGGAGAGATGATGACAAACCAACTGTTGTCCTACAACGATTGCGAGACTACAAACAGCTCACCGCACCAATTGTTCGTTTTTATTGCACATCGAATCGACTCATTCAGATTGACGCAGATGCAACTCCAAAAGTTATTCTTCATTGCCTGATTGAGGCAATTGCCCAAAAAGGGTTTTGAGAAATACAGTTGCATAACTACCAGGAGGAAGGATAAATTTCACTACAATC
>JAHFPE010000018.1:5938-8492 GCA_023261345.1 Candidatus Woesearchaeota archaeon | reverse complement strand
AGCAAATCTAATTCTATTTGTTTCACAATATTAAAACGAGAATAGTCCTTAATTGCAGACTTCAAATGAAGAGTTGCTTGTTCCCAAACTTTACCGTTATGAACGTGTATTTTCTGTATGTTTTGCATAATTTACCTCCGTGAGATTGAATACTTTTTTTTGCTGCCACTAAATTAATTTTACGTCGGATAGTCCTGAGAAGTCAAGATCGCAAGTAATGATCTGCGCATTAACTGCGCGTGCAGTGGCGACAACGTGTGCATCAACAAGTCCAAATTTCTGCTTTACTTTTCTTTGTTGTACATATATCTTGGCAGTTTCTTCCCCAATTTTTGATTCAAAAGTAACTAAGAAAGGAATCGCGCGTAATGCCTGCATTGCATTTTCGGTTTGCAGTCCTTCTTTCAAATGTTTTGCAATGACTTCTGCAACAATCATTCCTGTGGTAAAAACTTTCGTCTCTGGTTTGAGCAGTTGTTTTATTTTCTGCCCGCGCGCTGTACCTGCAAAATATTCTATCCATGCAGAACTATCGAAAAATATTCTATTCATATTTTGATCGCGCACGATCTACCTCTTTATTCCACAATTGAAGTTGTGGGGTGCATCCAAACCAGTCTTTTCTCATTTTCTTGATTGTAAGTTGAACAGACTCTCCTTCGTGAATCGCTTCGAACTCAACAATATCTTTTGGAATTCGAACCATTAAAGAACCACCAATTCGTTTAGCGCGCTGGATTGTTTCTGCCATATAATCTGCCTCTTTACAATGTTAAATATGTTGTTATATTTAAAGATTGCGTTTCCTTCTAAGCATGGCCCTGCAAGGTGCAGCATCTGCGCCAATAACGCTAAGTGGCAAACAAATGAGTTCGTATGTTCCAGGTTTCACATGTAAAAGTCTGAGTCCTTCTATGATTGTGATGCTTGCATTCATTAGTGTCAAATGTGTTTCGTGATTGGGTTGTGTGCGTTCTATTCCAAGATAATCAATTCCAACAGCAGTCACGCCACATCTAGCAAGTTCTTTTGCTGCGCTCTTGTCAACAAATACGAAGTTGGGATTGAATGGCGCATCATTACTCAGAAATGAGTTTTTTGTTTTGAGGAGAAGAATTTCTTTTTTTCTTGGTTTTATTTTTTTGATAGTTTCAGCAGTGATGATGTCTTCGCCAATCTCAACAACTCTGCAACTTCCTATGACTGAAGAAAGGGGTACATTCTCAATTGCACCACCATTCAGTATCATATGAAGTGGTGCATCAATGTGTGTTCCTGTATGACTTGGTAGTGTGAGTGTTGATTCAACCACTCCTGAATCCGTGACTGTTGTTTGTCGAATGAATTTCTTTGCAGGATTGTCTTTGTAGACAGTCATTTGTTCAGCAAGAGGCCAACTTATGTCTATGATTTTTTGTGTGATTGATGTTTTCATGTGTTAAGACTCTTATCTGACGTCCGTTGTTTTTTTTATTATAAATGTTGCGAAATAACTAATTGAAATGTCAGTTTTGTGATTGGTGTTCCTTTTTAAACAACAGAACACGTATTGTCAAATATGCAAAGGTGTTGGAATATCGACGAGGTCAATGCTAGTATTGAGGAACGTTTGCGAATGTTGCAACAACTACCTGCGATTGAATCACTTGATTCCACAGTAAATGAACTGAACCGACTGCTATTTTCTCTTATTTGGGATCATGCTTCATTAGCAGCGCGTGTGCACATCAAGGCAACTGCGAATGTTGATCGTGCATGTCCGGACTTGTATCAAGGAGGCGCGAGAGAATGGTTAAAAGAGTATCTTCAAATGGTGAATACCAAAAAATTAGCAGGTCTGGTTTCTTTTGAATTCGTAACTCATGCGCCATTTCGCTTCAGTACAGGTACGCCTGGAAGTGGTGAACGGGCAGCATGGGGTGCATCATTCGAGAATATGGCGTTTTCAGTGGGTTGTGAACGAAGATATGCACCAGTTGATTTCGCGCTCGACCTTGCTTGTCTTGGGGGGTTATTATCAAAAAATGTATTGTTGTTGCCCCAAGAAATCACGAGTATTCAAGTCTGTTCTGCGGTGGATGTAGGAACAAATGACGGCTTTAGCCCCACACTAATTAGTTTGCCAAATAGAGAGGAAATAGGAAATCTAGGATCACAGCGTAGTCCGATAGAACAGTACTTGTTTTTCAAAGGATTTTATGCAACCGCTGTCTGGAAAGAAATACAGATTCTGAAGAGTCGTTTTGTTCGCATCCACGTGCCAGATTCAATTCCGCTTTTTTACGAGGACTCGAGACGAGTAAATGGCTTTGTCGCAGCAATGACAAGGCTAGATCGTGAGTGGAAACTATACACGTTCGAAAACGTTCAAGTGCCAAAAAATATATCTCCTAATATCATAAAAGAACGTAGTGTACTCGCAGCATATTTGATCGCACAAAACTATTCTTCTGCAGTTCAAGGAATAAAGGTTTACACCGAACAAGAACTAATCCCTCGACTACACGAAGTGCGATTAGAGCGACGGTTTTAAAAATTTTTAGTAAGTTGTTTG
>JAHFPE010000018.1:0-5928 GCA_023261345.1 Candidatus Woesearchaeota archaeon | reverse complement strand
GCTTTAACCCGCAGATAGCTCGTAGCAACCTTGTTTTTGTTATATCCATCTTCTTCCATCTTGCTCAATTAGTATGTCTGCTTCTTTTGGTCCGCTGCTTCCTGCTGGATAAAGAGGTAAGTTTTTGTTTTTCTTCCAGTGCTCATGGAGTTTGTCTGTAATTTGCCAGCTTCGTTTGACTTCTTCCCAGCTTGTGAAAAGTGTGTGGTCTCCTCGAATAATGTCAGCAAATAATAGTTCGTACGCTTCTGGTGTTGAACCAAATGTGCAGTTTTGGCAATATTCGAGTTTCACTGGTTGTACTCCGAGGGTATGTCCTGTAGATCTTCCATTAAGGCGCAGTGCAATTCCTTGTTTTGGTTGTATGCTGATGGTTAGCACGTTACTTCTTGTTTTTGCAGTCGGTAGAGCGCAAAATAAGAGACAGGGTAAGTCTTTGAGAACAATGTGGATATCTGCAACATCAGTTGTGCGTTTTCCAGTTCTAACATAAAAAGGAACTCCGGCAAATCTAAAGTTGTTAAGTGCGAGTTTGGCAGCAACAAATGTTTCTGTCCTTGATTGTTTAGGTACGTTTGCTTCTGCGATGTATCCAATCGCTTTCTTCGCGTCCACAATTCCTGCTGCATATTGTCCTCGAACTGTTGACTCGTCAAGAACTCCAGCATACTCAAGTGCCTCGAGAACTTTCATTTTTTCATTGCGTATTGCTTCTGCAGTTAAGCTGCCGGGCGGTTCCATAGCAACCAGTGCGATTAGTTGCAAGATATGACTTTGAAAGAAGTCTCGTGCAGCACCTGCATTATCATAATATCCCGCACGCGTTCCTATGCCATCTTTCTGTGAGACAGTAATTTGAACGTGATCAATAATGTGTTTGTGCCAGAGATGATCGAGTATTGTGTTTGTGAAACGTAAGACGAGAATGTTTTGTACGAATTCTTTTCCGAGGTAGTGGTCAATTCTGTAAATTTGTTCTTCAGAAAACGCTTTTGTTAGTGCAGTGTTGAGTGCTTGTGCTGTTAAAAGATTATTTCCAAATGGCTTTTCAATAATGACGCGTCTCCAACCGATTGATTCGTTCGTGAGCTTGTGCTTGCGCAGTTGCTCGGCAATTATGGAGAAATATTCTGGTGCTGTCGCGAAATAGAATGCAATGTTCGTGCAGAAAGATAGTTTTTTTGTGAGGAGAGCATATTCCTTTGTGTTCGTGAATTCCAACTTGTGATACGTGATATTTTTGCTAAAGTTGATCCAGTCTTTTGCAGTTGATGGTTTCACGTGATCTCGAAATTTTTGGTCTGTGAACTCCCGTCTACCAACTGCAATAATTTGAAAATCCTTAATCCTATGTTCGTTGTGAAGAGCAAACAGTGCAGGGATCAGTTTTCTTTTTGTAAGATCTCCAGTGGCCCCGAAAATGACGATGGTGATGGCGCGTGTTTTGTTCATGGCATTGTTCCTGACAGTTTTTTTCATTTTCTTACTCATTTTTTTGTGGATTGAACTTTCTTTTTTTTTTGCGCGAAAAGAAAAGTTTTATTTCTTGTGCGTCTTGTGTCCGCCAAACTGGTTGCGTAATGCTGCAACAACTCTCATGGACGTACTTTCGCGTTGCGTGGTGAATCTTGCGAACAAGGCATGTGCGAGTGTTGTCATAGGAACTTTGTATTGTAGAGCTGCTTCAACTGTCCATCTTCCTTCGCCGTTCTCATCAGCAACTGGTGCGATACTCAAGTATTCTGGATCGCGTAATGCTCGTTCTGCTAAGTCCATTAAGTACCCTCGAATAATGCTGCCGTTTGCCCAAACACGACTAGCTCCCGCCAAATCTAGTTTGTATGGCCCGCGTTCGAGCATTTCAATTCCTTCGCCTATGCTTTGCATCATTCCATATTCTACTGCGTTGTGCACCATTTTAACAAAATGTCCCGCACCCGAAGGTCCGGCGTGAAAGAACGCGTTTTTCATTGCAAGTGCGTTCCAAATTGGTTGGAGCTTCTTAACTGCAGTTGCATCTCCTCCCACCATCAAACAATATCCGACTTGTTCTCCTGCAGTTCCTCCGCTTGTTCCGCAATCAATGAAAGTTAGTCCCGATTTAGCAAGTTGCTGCGAACGTCTCACAGTATCAGTGTACTTGCTGTTTCCTCCGTCGATGATGATGTCTCCTTTTTTGAATTCATCTATGTGTTCTGAAAGAAAATCATCTACTGGTTGTCCTGCAGGAATCATAAGCCACACAACTCGTGGAGTTTTGAGCTTTTTGAGTAATTGATCAAGAGGAACTGCATTTGCACCCGCAGCTTTTGCGATGTTCAGACTTTCTTCACTTCGAGCAGTTGCCAAAACATTGTGGTTTGCTTTAATGAGTCGCTTTATGATTCCAGAACCCATTTTTCCTACTCCAACAATTCCAATTTCCATGATACATCCACCTCAGTGTTAGAAAATATTGTGGAGTATAAAAAAGATTCTATACGTTTTGATGCGCGCGTTCATGTTGCGTTTACTCGCGCGTCGTTTCAGCCAGATTTATAAATGCTCACCCAGTAGTATTCTCGTGCGACCAAAGGAAAAAATAGCAATTGCGGCAGGACTTGCAGTTGTACTTTCGAGTGGGGTGTACTACGCAAAAGAGCACACAAGATTATTCTGGCGCACTGCTAATCCTGCATATCTGATGCCGTTCGAGAATGCGATGGCTTCGAGAGATGCACGACTTGACAAGTTGATGAAGGAGGGCGCCAAAAGTTTACCAACAACACCAGAATTTCTGGCAGATTTAATAGATGATAGAGGATATACTCCGTGGAAGGCAAATACAGATTTTAGTTTGGCAGAGATCGTGGTGCTTGGAGATATTCATAGAGAAAAAGATCGAGATCTCACGTACCTTCTTGGCACATTTGTAAGAAAAGATGATTTGGTACTCGTTGAAGCAAGTCCAGAGGAAATAGGTAAAGAGGGCATTCTTGACCTACGAAATTTTGCGGTAAAATCTCTTGTTCTAGCAGGAACTAATACTACTCAAAGTATTATTTCTCCAAATGAAACTCTACAAATGGATCTATCTGCTCTTAAAGAGTTTATTCGCACAGAAGAAAAAAGATTGAATCTTATGCGTTCAAATAACCCTGAGCGGGGAAAATTCTTATCTAGTTTAATTGCGGATGCCAAAGGAATTGTTATAGGAGTGGATGCTCCATTAAGTTTGAAAATGAGATACATTAATTCTATAGTTCAAGAATCAGTCTTGTCCTCCACATTAGAGCGTCTTGAAAAAGGATCTTCATTGCATGAATTTCAAAAATGGTTAGTGTATGACGATCTTGCATTATGCGCTCGAGGTGCGGATGCAGCATCTGCTATACACATGTATGCGGCAGGAATTCCCGAATTGAGAAAGAATCTAGCAAGTGCGCGTCAAGAGGCAATTAACGATAATGTGATAATGCAAATGTTTGGTAAATCGCCCAAACAAAAAGCTGTTCTTGTTTTAGGATATGCGCACGTTACTGATCAATCCTTTGTCGAACGTCTTGAAAAGGAACGCTGTCGCTTCATAATTCTTACACCTTCAGAGATTACATTTTCAGATAGAGAATTTGAAAACGTCCGCAAGTACCGCACTCGGAACAATGATGCGCTCCCGGAGAAAGGGGACATAGTTTATCTTGAGAGACATCTTCTGCCCAATTATGTGCGTGCGCGTGTTAAATCAGGAAGTCCGCCATACAAAGGTTCAACAACGGGAATCTTTCGATAACTAACTTATTGCACTACAATCCTTAAAAACACCTTGAATTATTAAGAGCAAATAATGGCAAGTTTAGATGGTCAAGATGGAGAATCGACTCGTCCTATGAATCCTCCTTCTGAACATGAAAAACAAGTAACCTTACAAGAGACTGGAGAAGGAAGAAGCGCAAATGAGATTTCTTCTCTTGCAGAAAAGCAGGACATGACTGTTATCGAGGCAGTTCAATCTGAAAAAAAAGAGTCAAGTGGTAAAGAGGATTCTTCTGATCTTGAAACATATGACATAGTGGCTGATTCGAATGATGTTGTGGTTGAAGAACAAAACACTTCTCCTTTTGGGTCTAGCAGGTCTAGCAAAAATAGCATTGAAGAAGAGCAAGATGTAAGCGAGATTCTTCATCAATCAAAAAAAAGTAAAGAGTCCACTGCAGGAATCGGCTGGTACATTAGCGTTTGCGTGTTCATTCTAATTGTTGCATTCTTAAGTTACAAAATAATAACTCTTGAAAGCTCACCTACTCCGCATGTTCAAATTGCAGCACTGCCAGATGTTCCTACGCAACAAGTTCTCAAAACCGCGCCTGCATCACCAGTTGTAAGTTCATCAGTTGCAACTACGCAAAATCAGTCTCTGAAAAATCAGTCAGTTCCTAAAAATCTTCAGATGACAAATTTGACATCACAAAATGCATCTTCTGTGCAGCATTCATTGAAAGAAGAAACTCCTGACGCTGATGCTGCAGTTGGAGACTTGGCAGATAGGCTTGGAAAATAAAGAAAATGAATCCTTGAGAGAAGTTCAATAGAGAGGTTTGAAGAACCCCTGTTTTGCTATGGATTCAAACCTCTTCTTTAAGGAGTTTGACTATTTCTAATAAGTTATTCAAACTCCTCAATAGTTTAGTTCTTACTCATTCCTTTTCTTGAATACCAAACGAAGGTTTTTAGCATGTCAAGAACAGTAACGTGGCATTGTTGCTCTGCAGAATTGAACGTAAGAGTTACGTAGAATGCATGATTTTTATCTAGTGCTCTTATTCCAATCGCGCTTGATTCTGGCTTTAATCCTAGTCTTGCAAAATATTCTGAAACGTGAGATGCAAGAATGCCATAATTCATCAATTGCATATCTCTAATCGTGAAGTCTTCTTCATGAAGATTTCCAATAGCACTTGCTTCAGTGATGCTTGTTGCCAGATGAACAAGTCCACCGAATGTGCTGCTTCCATCGTGTTTTTCAATACCATTTGCGACCTCAACTATCGCAGTTTTAATCGAGGAATAATCTTGAAATGTTGCATGAATTCGAGACTCAAGAAATTCTCGTAATGTTGCGTATTTAATCTCGTTCATTCTGAAACCTCCTTGTAGCAAGAAGGTTGTTTTGTAACATTCTCTTCCGACTCTCGAATTGTTAGAATGTCCATCAAGTATAAATCTTCAATCGTCTTGCGCAAATCAGGAAAAGATTTGATCATTTGAGCTTTTATATCATCTCCGCTCAAAGATTTCTTTTCACCAAACTTGTCATTCACGCGATGAAGTGCATCATACACATCAGCAACTGAAAGAAGTCTTCCATAAAACTTGAGAAGCGTTTCTGTGCTTCTTCCATAGCCGTGCGCGTTTTCTGGGAGCACTTCAGGATAACCCTGTTCTTGAAACCAATGATGATATTTGATAACATCCGCAGTAAAGTCAAACCGTCCTCGAATCAAACGAACACTATCTTCAACGTGCGTTTTCATTGCTTGAGTATCTGCAGGCGTCCACCCTTGTGTTTTTGCAACAGTCTCAAGTGGTACAAGTGCCTTTCCAACATCATGCAATAATCCTGCATAGAATAATGCTTTCTCGTCAAGATGCATCACACGAGCAATATTTCGTGAAAGAAGACCAACGCGTAGACAATGTAAATACGTTGGCGCATGTTTTATTTTAATTGGTGCAAGAAAACCGAACACAGCATCACGTTCTTCATTGGGAACGTGTAGTTCGTCAAATGAGAGTCTTACAGATTCTTCTAAACATTCCTTCATGATGTTATCCCCATAAAAGGACTATGTTTCTAGATGAATATAAACCCGGCGCTTTTTCTCTATTCAGCGAGCAGGATAAATCATTTTTCCACCGTACGTTCCACCTGTAGTATCTGCTTGTCTTTTT
>JAHFPE010000159.1 GCA_023261345.1 Candidatus Woesearchaeota archaeon | reverse complement strand
AGGTAATGAAGCAACTCTTGAGACAACAATCACTGCAGCACTTACGCGCGTGAGAGCAAAAGAAACTGCCAATTCCATAACAGGAACATCGGGAACGCAAGAAAATACTTTCGTTGTGCTGGGCGAATTGTCCTATGAACCAAAGTTCAGTCAAATACGCAACGCAACAACTTATGCACGAACAGGAGTAGAATATTCTGGCACTAAAGGAATCAACCACGACGCACTTCACACATCAACTTACACTGCAAGCTCAGGATCTTCCTATTATGAGGGAACATCACAAACTGCACCATCTTCTGACTCAACAGCCAGCACAAACATGACAACTGAACAGCACGCAGCAATGCAACACGCAGAAATGGTACAACAAAGAATGAATGGAAGAACAACAAACTTCATGTGGAGCCAATCTGAACGCGCTAACCATGCAGTGTGGAAAGGATTAGTCGGCGAAGCATTTGCGCAAGCCTGTTTTGAATACGGAATTGGAAAGTAAAAAACCGAAATATTTAAGAGCACTTTTTTCTGATTGCGGTAAATGGTGAAGATGCAATTCGAACCGCTTCGCTCAGAAGCTAAAATTCCGAATAGGGAGTTAACTATTTCGATTCACTGCAAAAGTACATGGATGCTCACAATACTAGGGGAAGAAGTTACGCAAGCAATTAAGATTAAGGAAATTTCCTCCCCTGTAATAATTCTTTGGGATACCGAAAAAGATCTTATGGGCTCGATTGCATACAGAGTGTATTCTCTTGCAATTCACCAACTTGGCAAAGGCACAACAGTGAAAATAGCATTTGAAAAAATAAAATCCTTTGCATCCATCTTAAATGAAAAACTCGCAGATATTGATGTGCTAGACACTCAATTCAAAAAATCATAAGAAAATCTCCACTCTAGACAACCGGCACTAAACGAATTTCATTCCGACCAAAAAAAAGATAATCCTTCCTGAAACCAAATGTCCTCTCAAACACCACCTTTTTAACCACCTTCACGTTTGCGAAGAAATTATATGACAACTGCAGTTATTGGCGTTCAATGGGGAGATGAAGGAAAAGGAAAAATCGTTGATTTACTCGCACCCAACTTTGATATTTGCTGCAGAGATCAAGGTGGAGATAATGCAGGACACACGGTTGTTGTTGGTGGACATAAAACTGTGCTACATCTTATTACATCCGGAATTCTTTCGTCCAGAACAAGAAGCGTTCTTGGTTGTGGGGTAAAGATAAATCCAAATAGCTTAGATTATGAAATAGAAGAATTGCGTTCCAAAGGAATTCCAATTAATCGAGCACGTCTCTTAGTTTCTGATCGAGCACACCTCATCCTTCCGTATCATATCGCACGAGACTGCGCTTCAGAAATTGGAGAAGGAATTGGAACAACACTCAAAGGAATTGGTCCAGCATATGAAGATGAAGTGGGACGAAGAGGAATACGAGTGTGTGACGTTTTACAATGGTCGAATAGTGCACTCGAAAGAAAAATAGAAGAATATTGCCAGCGCGCAGATAATCTCATTCATTATGTGAACAAGGTATCGTATCGCAGTCTTGTTGCTTTTGAAAAAGAAAGAAAGAAAATGCTACGCGATTCTCTTGAACCGTATCTTGAACCTGATCACAATCCTCCCTTAGCAGAAAAGAAACAAATTCTTAACCATGCAGCAATTATAGAAATGTTACGACGACACAAACCATTACTTCAAGAGCACGCATGCGACACTGCAACATATTTGCAAGACCAAAAATCTGTATTACACGAAGCAGCTCAAGGTGCACTACTTGACATAAATATGGGAACGTATCCAATGGTAACATCATCTTGCACAGGTTACGGAGGACTTCTCACAGGAAGCGGAACTGCAACAAGATTTGACAGAGTGATTGGAGTTGTAAAGGCATACTCGACCAGAGTTGGTGGTGGAACAATGCCAACAGAACTTAAGGATGCTATTGGAGATTATCTTCAAAGCTGTGGAAATGAAGTTGGAGCAACAACTGGAAGAAAACGACGTTGCGGTTGGCTTGACCTTGTTGCAGTAAAACACGGACTAAGAATTGCTGGAGCAACTGAACTTGCACTCACTAAACTAGACATTCTTGATGGACTTGCTGAAATACAAATTTGTACTGGATACACGCTAGATGGAACAGATGTATCTTTCCCTCCAATGAACGATCAACTTGAACGAGTCGTACCTCAGTACAAAACGTTCGAAGGCTGGAAAAAACCGATTGGTGAAATTAGAAGACGAGAAGATCTTCCAAAAGAAGCACAAGCATATTTGTCATTCATCGAACAGGAAACAAAACTTCCAATACGAATCATTGGTGTTGGAGAAGATAGAGATGCAACGATTCTTGCGCCAAGCGAAATTTCATACGGTGCATTAAGAGATGGAAGGTAAGAGTTGTAAGTATTTAAAATTCATTGGGGTATGTTGAATTCATCTGCTGCAGCACTAATTTCTTTTGGCGAATGAATAAGAATTTTTTTTGCTTCAATATACGCGAGTGTTAAATTGTCTCGCAACGCTCTATTTTCTGCAATTTCCTCACGTCGAGTATCAATTGAGCTATCTTGATGTATTTTTTTCCGTTTTAGTTCATCCACTAATCGTGAATCACTCATCACAAGATCAATCACAAGAT
>JAHFPE010000158.1 GCA_023261345.1 Candidatus Woesearchaeota archaeon | reverse complement strand
AAATGGTTGAAACTTTAAAGGGGTCTTTTTATCTTTATTAAGAAGTTGGTGTTCATTGATATAGAAAATTCCTTCTTTTTCATAGAATCGCAAAGGAATTTTACTGTATTGTTGATTTGATTCACGACATTGGTTTTGTTCGGATGGACAATTCTTATCAACGACGTAAGCTAGCTTATCAATAACACAATCTAGCGTTCCTAATATTTTGGTGATTCCTAATGCGCTGTGCGGAATAAAATACATTTCTTGAGGTTCTCCTTCCTTCTTTTTAGCGTCAGTTTTTACTAAGTATCCAAAGTCATCATATGCAAGAATTGTGCAGTTAACCTGCAAACGTGTCATTCCAAACGCTGTTATCTCTACAAGTATCTTATTTGAGATTATGTCGTTCAGTGTTTTGCTTCTATTTATTCCTTGAACAGGAGTCATAATTACATCAGATGTAGCGAAGACTTAGATAATGGTAGTCTAGTATTAGGCTACCATGAATAAAAACGAGTTGAAAGAATTGCTTGAGGATTTAGGACTTACACCATTAGAGGCAGTGACCTACATCGAACTTTCCCAGCATGGACCTTCAACTGCATGGATCCTGAAGGCAGCAACTGGAATGCACAAGGCAACTGCGTACGTCACGCTTGCAAGTTTAATGAAAAAAGGACTGGTGAGCTCTGTACTGAAAGGACGCGCAAGGGTTTTCACTGCCGCAAAACCAGATCTCATTTTAGAACAATTAAAAGAGCGAGAAAAACGCTTCAAAGAAGCGATGCCTACTCTCAACATAGCAATTCGACCCACTGCGGAAATAACTGTGTTTGAAGGAAAAGAAGGACTCAAAGCAATATTTCGAGATGTCTTGCGTTCTAAAACATACGAACACCTTGTTGTAGGCCTCAATCCCTACCAGATTCTTGGATCGTTCTTTTCACAGTTTCAAAAGGAAAAGACTGCGAGAATGATCAAATCGCGAATTCTCATCTCAAGAAAAGCAGAACAAGCAGCGATCAACGAAACAAGAGGTACAGTGCGCTATTTACCAAATAATTATGCTTCTCCAGTAAGCACCATAATTTATGGTTCTAAAGTTGCAATTCTCATCTGGCCAGCACGTATGGGCGTTGTTGTAGATAATAAAGATACTTCGAAAGCGTACTTGGCATACTTTGAGACGTTGTGGAAAATTGCAGGATTGTAGAAAGGAATGCAACCTGGCCTCAAGGCAGATGAAGCGCGAGTTTTCTCCATTGCCCACATTGACGGAATGTTTATATACCCTCTCGTCGCAGAGCTTCAAAAAGAAAAGAAGGGGAAAAGAGGGTATGTTAAGAAGTAGAAAAGAGGAGATAAAGGTATGAAAGCGCAAGTTACTGCCTTCATAATCATTGGTATGCTCATCATACTTTTTTCGGGGCTGCTCTTGTATTATGTCAAACAACAAACAATTGCGCAACTTGAAACTCCAGAAATACTTGTGCAGGCACAAGCGCAACCAACATACAACATAGTACAGAATTGTCTTGCAGATACAGCGAAGCGAGCAGTCGAACTCCTAGGACTGCAAGGGGGTTATGTTGAAATTCCTTCATCCATTGAAACATCGCCAGGTACGTACTTGCAAATTGATCCACTTGGTGCGTTCAAAATACCGTTTTGGTATGCAGAAGGAACAGACAAAACGCCGTCGATAGAAAACATGCAACAGGAAGTTTCAAGGTATGTGCTTGAAAACATTCCTTCATGCACAGACTTCAAACAACTTCCTGACACAACTGTTAGCGTGCAAGGGCAACCAAGTGTTCAAACAATTTTTGGTGATAAAAACGTTATTGTTCACCTCAATTGGAAACTCTCAATTGCTACAGCTGATAAGACAATTATTCAAGAAGAATTTGCAGCACAACTTCCTGTTCGGCTACGAACAATCTGGCAACTTGCTTCCTCCGCAATGCGTTCAGAAAACAATCATGACTGGTTTGAAAACCTCACTGTTGATTGGCTCGCAATAGATCCTGAAATACCTACTGATGGAATGGAATTCTCATGCAATCAAAAAAAATGGCACGTATCCGCAATCAAAAAAGAACTTGGCCAAGTACTTTATTACAATCTTCCTCGTATACGAGTTAAGAACACAAATTATCTGCCATTTGCAGAAAAGTCAAGCGCGTACGAACAACTTCGTGCGTACACGCCAGATAAAGTACAACGTGGCGCTGAACCCGCATCAACTCCGCAAGACACGTATGAACACAATAGACTGCTCTTTGATGCAGAAACACCGACTACAGATCTTACTGGCGCATTCGAATATCAGCCAGATTGGGGTATACTCTTCAATGCGCAGCCCAATGACGCAGGAACCCTAACCAGTAATGTTGTACGAGGTCCTGGGCTTACGAGCTTTTTGTGCACAAATCAATGGCACTTCGCTTACAATATTATTTATCCAGTTCGAATGATAATTCGTGACAACGCGGCATTTGGCGCAAAAGGATATTTGTTCCAGTTCGCATTTCCAGTGATCATTCAAAACAATGAAGCAAACAGGCCCTCATTTAGCCAGCGTGCATTCATTGCGCCATTACAGGATGCAAGTTTTTGCGATGAACGAGGCAAGGAAACATACGACATTAGGGCAAATGGAATTGAAAATAATGACCCGATTGCAACGGAATTAGACGGTGCGAACATCACATACAATTGTTTCAAA
>JAHFPE010000157.1:990-2720 GCA_023261345.1 Candidatus Woesearchaeota archaeon | reverse complement strand
ACTGGCAATGGTAATCTCCAAGCTGCTGGTGCTGCTCCTAATACAGGAGTTCAAATTTTCCGTGGAAAACAGATTGTCAATCTTAAAGTTGATGGGTTTTTGTATTCTCCGAATAAATTTACAGTTCTGCAAGGGGTTCCGGTAGAATTACATGTCGACGGAACTGGAGATCAGGGTTGTTCACAGGTAATTGTAGCACCAAGCTTAGGCATTACAGAGTATCTTCCAAGAGATAAGGAAAAAGTGATTACATTTACTCCGGAGAAAATAGGAACAATTCGCTTCAGTTGTTCCATGGGGATGGCAGGGCCTGGATTATTTAATGTTGTTCCAAATACACAAGGAGTTGCTCCTGCAAAAGATTTAGGAAATTCAATCGCGGCTCCTTCAAATAATGTAGCTCCCATAGGAGATGTTCAAAAAGTCAATTTGGAAATTTCAAGAGAGAGAGAGGGTTCTATCCTGGTGCATTTACAGTAAAGAAAGGGGTTCCTGTTGAAGTCAATGTTGATGCGAAAGTTGTCCCTGGCGGTTGCATGGGTGTCACAGTCATTCCGAAATACGATGTAGCATATCGCATAACGCTCGGGCAATCTCAATTCACATTCACTCCGACAGAAACAGGTACTGTTTGGGCAACATGCAGCATGGGCGGCAAGGAATTCCAGTTTAATGTAGTATAAAGATAAAAAACCTCGGATGATGATTCTTGGTTGCCTGCTGCCAATTATTATCGTTGTCGCATTGCCTTTATTTGGTGTCAAAAATGTATACCTTACGTGGCTGGTATTTCTTGCCTGTCCACTGAGTATGTTCATCATGATGCACATGAATAAAGACAAAGGAACATGTTATTAAGGAAGTGAGGAAAAATGAAAACAACAATAACAATCAAAGGTACACATTGTAGTTCCTGCAAATCAGTCATTGAAGATGTTTGCAAAGATATTTCCGGTGTCAAAAAATGCACTGTCGATTTCAAAACAGGAAAAACAATTGTTGAACATGATGCATCATTTGATATGAACACCTTCAAGAAAGAAATCGAAAGCTTAGGAGAGTACAAAGTACAAAAATGAAAAAAGTTACCTTTGGCATAGCAGGCATGCACTGTGCTTCCTGTTCAATTAAAAATGAAAGGAGCCTGAAGAAAATGGGCGGTGTAACTGGTGCTGTAGTTAATTTTGCAACGCACAGTGCTACAGTTGAATTTGACGAAGATTCTGTCTCTGAAAAACAGATGTATGATGCAATTACCAAAAATGGCTACAAAGTACTGACTGAGGAGATGCAGCAAGGTCATGATCATAAGAAAGAGCTGCTTAAAGAGTTAGCACATGCAAAGCGGAAGGCATTTATTGCAGTAATATTATCAATTCCTGCTCTTGTAATTGCAATGTTTAATATTACATTTCCCTATACGTTCTTTGACCATAATGCTGCGCTTTGGACTCAAGCTGCATTGAGTTCGTACGTTATTCTTGTTCTTGGATGGGAATTCCATAGCGGTATGATAAAGCAGACAAGAATGAGGTCAGCAAATATGGATACACTTGTCTCTATCGGGATTCTCGCTGCACTATTCTATAGTTTTGGTGCACTTATTGCAGGAGAAACTCAATTCTATTTTGAAACAGGTGCAGTCATTGCTGCGCTCGTTTTACTTGGAAGATATTTCGAAGCAAAAAGCAGAGGACGGGCAAGCGAAGCTATTGAAAAGCTGTTGCAAT
>JAHFPE010000157.1:0-980 GCA_023261345.1 Candidatus Woesearchaeota archaeon | reverse complement strand
GGTCGGAGATATTCTCTTAGTTAAACCAGGAGAAAAAATACCAATCGATGGAAAAGTTGTGAAAGGAGTTTCAAGTATTGATGAATCTATGTTGACCGGAGAGAGTCTTCCTGCCGGAAAACAAAAAGGTGATGATGTGTTTGGCGCAACAATCAATATCAGTGGCGCACTCTACATCAAAGCAACAAAAATCGGCGAGGACACCGTGCTTTCACAGATTGTTAAGCTGGTTACTGAGGCACAGACAAAGAAAGCGCCAATTCAAAAATTAGCAGATACTGTTTCAGGAATATTCGTGCCTATTGTCATGGGCATAGCGATACTTACATTTGTTACATGGTTCTACTTTACGGGGAATATTGCACAAAGCATAATCCCTGCTGTTGCAGTGCTTGTCATTGCGTGTCCTTGTTCACTTGGGTTGGCAACACCAACAGCAATTATGGTTGGCACAGGCATTGGTGCAAAACGTGGAATTTTGATTAAGAATGGAGAAGCACTTGAGCGAGGAAAGAAGATTGATGTTGTTGTGTTTGATAAAACAGGAACACTGACGGAAGGGAAACCACAAATTACTAACATAGTCTCATGTTCAAAGACATCAGAAAATGAAATTTTGAGCATTGCAGCGAGTCTTGAGAAGTTTTCGGAACATCCGTTGGCACAGGCAGTTGTCAATGCTGCCAAAGAGAAGCACATCAAGCTTAAAGATGTCCACGATTTCAAAAATATTGAAGGCAGAGGTGTGAAAGGAACTATTGGCAAATCAACGATATTTATCGGCAGCCATCATTTGATGAAAGAACAAAAAATATCTGCTGCTTCTCACGCTCACATGATTGAGAAATTGGAAAAAGAAGCGAAAACAGTCATTGCAGTAATAAATGTCAAGGAAATTCTTGGCGTCATTGCTATTGCAGATACTATTAAAAAGGATTCAAAAGAAGCAGTAGAACGATTGCATAAACTTGGCATCGAAA
>JAHFPE010000017.1 GCA_023261345.1 Candidatus Woesearchaeota archaeon | reverse complement strand
CTTTGCGAACTATCTGGCGAATACTGGAATAGAACCTATTGTCGCAAATTCGTATGACTCTGCAATAACTACTTGCTCTTCTGAGATGCCAGATCACGCAACAATAGATTACGCAGTGAAGGACCACACTGGCAATGATATTGCAAGAGAGCTCGTAAAGATTAATTCAAAAATGCGTTTTGCAGGACTAACGAAGGGAACTCCCAAAAGTTTTGATGAATCACTATTTTTCATTCGCGAAACAAAACCAACTTGCAAAAAGGATTAT
The DNA here is from genome assembly GCA_023261345.1 of Candidatus Woesearchaeota archaeon. Lineage (GTDB taxonomy): Archaea > Nanobdellota > Nanobdellia > Woesearchaeales > ARS49 > JAHFOI01. Next base: position 8,440 of record JAHFPE010000017.1, on the reverse strand, counting down.
CTTACTATTGTTAATGGCCTTTTTGGTGAGCACTACAAGTCAAATGAGGAATCGATAGGAATTGTAGAAAGTATAACTGCTGCAAAACTCCTTATTGAGGGGTATGTTGTTGGCCTGAAATTAAGGCAGGGTATTCAACCAGTTGAAGGCGCAAAATTCCCGGTTCCTAGCGAGGAGATATTACATGATTTACTGCAATTCAAAAAAGTAGGAATTAATCCAGCAGATATTTATGATGTTCTTTGCGATAAGGATCCTGCGTTAAAGTCAGATGAAAAACTTCAGAGGTTCTTTATCGCGACAGGATCCACTTTGCCAGTTACAAGTCAAGAAGATGCTGAAAACGCTTGTTCTGTTCTTCGAAGATTCTTAGAGAATTACTATGAGGGAAGGTGAAAAAAATGGTATCATGGAATTATTGCATGAGCGCAATGTACAAGAGTTTGGAAGATAAGTTATTTACTAAGGATGAAATTTACAGCGAAGGTTTCTGCGTTATTAGAGATGTTGGAAAAAATGTACGAATATCCCTCCAGGGATCACGAGATGATACATCGAATACCGCAGATATCCCACATCGCAGCATTAGCGCGCTAGTAACCGTAAATCTTGCTTGTGAAACTCCTGAAGAGGCAATCGAGTCACTAAATGAACTTATTTACGCAAGAAAACACCTTGAGGCAGCTGGCTACAAAGGATCATACTTGATTAATGATGAGAATTATAAATACGAATTTCATCCAAAATTAGATCAGCCAAAAGATCTTGATACGTTCTTGAATGCATTAGTAAGATTAAATATTCCGGAGGGACAACCATTACCTCCTCAATAGATAACATATTGATTGGCGATGACAATTTGGATTTTGCACGAAAAGCAATGCCGTACATTCCAAACAGCGAAATCAAGTATGTTTCAACTCCAAAAGAAGTCATACAATTGGGACTAACTGGAGCATACGGCACTATAATTAGCGACTTACAATACACCCCAAATGGCACAGAAGGTTTTGATGTTTTTGAAGCGCTGAAACGTGTTTCTTGCAGAAAGATTCTCTGGACTGGTGCCGCGCAAGAAAAAGAAGTTCAGAAAAAAGCAAACGATCTTGGAGTTGAACTTCTTGACAAAGATGAACTTGGCACTCTTGTTGGAGCAATTGTTTGCAAAGCACCACTAAAAAAAGGCGGAGATGTTCTTATCTACAATAATCACAGTAAAGCGATGTATGCGGCAATAGCGCAAGTAGTGAGTCTTTTTGATGGATTCAGAAGAAGTGATTCTTCGCGCATTATAGTATCAAATGACCTTAAAAAAGAATTGCAAACAGGAAAATATGGTTTAGTGATTGATACAAGTACGTTTAAATTAGGAAAAATGCAAACGGGTCTGCAGGGAACCGTTGCTCATGACATGAAATACTTACAGCTATCTGAAATTCCTAAAGTCGTTTGTCTGTATGATGTTTCCACAGTAGTTGCGGACATCGTGACGCACTGCAATAAATTTTTTGAGTCGTAATATGAAAAAAATGACTCGCGGACTTGAAGTTGCAATTCGAAATGCATACAATCTCCCGTTTGGTCCTATGAATAATTTGAGTATGACTAGAAAAGCTTCAGAAGACGGTTCTTATCCTATTAAGTCGTATGATGCATCGAATCAAATTGAGGTGGTAGATTTTGCACCAGAAATTTGTGCTGTTTCTCATCTAGAATTTTCTAACAAGTCAGGCCAAGTAATTGGTGGATCTGAGAGATCTATTTACCTTGGCGATCCGAAAGATTTGCATGACGCGGGGCGTCTATTTTTATGCGGTCATCAGATTGCAGATCAGATAAAAGAAAGAATTGATGATGAAGCGCGGGTTCGATTGTTACAAAACGGCGCAGGAGTGCATAAGTATCAGTTATTTTTATCACAGTACCTATATACGAGAACACAACGAAAGTTGAACAAGCTCATCCTTGATCTCAAAGAAATTGCAGATGATTTCCGAGATAAACCCTGCATCGTAGATATTCGGATGCAAACGTATTTTTAATCAAACGGCATTTGAAAAAGCAGCACGTTCAAATTCTTTTGTATGCGCCCAGTGGAAAAAATAACCGAACATTTTTTACTATTAGCTATCTTCACTATTAATGATAGCCCGAAGATATTAAGATAACCAGCAATTGCTCCTTCTCGGTAATTACGAAAACGAGAAATGGTGCGAGGGGGAGAAAAATGAAGGAAATCATTCGTGGGCTTGAAGTTGCTATTCGACAAGTGTATTCACTACCATTTGGACCACTTGATGGACCACTTAATCAGCGAAAAACCCCTACAGACTCAATTTGCCCAATTACATCGTATGATTCCTGGATGGATCACGAAATAGTGGACTTCGCACCTGGCGTAAACGCTGTTTCACACCTTGAATATCATGGAAAGACAGGTCATTTACTTGGTGGATTTGATAGACGCATTTTCCCACACGATTCTATTTCAGCACGTAATACAGGTCTATTATTTTTGTATGGTCATTTAGTTGGAGAACAATTACATACAAGATGTAACATTTCTGCAGGCGTTCATTTTTCACAGGAACGAGCACGCGTTTTTAGATACTTCTTAAACTTGCCAGATGATGTTTATATTCAATCACAAGAAAATCTCTCTAAATTCATACTTGATCTCAAAGAAATTGCAGATGATCTGAAAGAAAATTCGCGTTTAATAATTTGTCGAACAAACGAAGTTTTTCAAAAGGAAACACTATGAAAGATATTCCTAAAGTTCCAACAAACGCAAATGTTGACAGACTAGTGAATCTTATGCTTGATGCACCCTCTTGCAGTTATAAGGAGGCAATTGCAAAAGTTGGGCTGTCGAGCATGTGTAGAATGTATGATATTGCTAGACTAAGAAAATACTTCATTGATGCAAATCGAAGGGACATCCTTGAATCAGGCGAGTTTTGGGGGTCTGCCATTTCTAGGAAAGCACACGTTTTAGCGCTTGAGGGACAAAGTATTGCCTGTCTTAGCCATTTAGATAGTCCGGATCCTCGTTACATTTGGACAAATGAATTTTTAGGATTTGCGCCTGAGGGTCATCCTGCGAAAGGACAAGTTATTTTTGCACGAATAGATAACGTTGATATGACAAAAGAAGTACCTGATATGCTCTTTGGAGGTCTTGGAGTAAAACACAGTGGAGTTATTGTTCCCTCATCAACAGAATATGTGTGCATTAACATCAAGGACTATTCTTGCAGATATAATCAAATTGATTTCGGATACATTCTTGATTTTGAAGAAAAGAAGGGCTTACTAGTCCCAATCATGGACGGAAGAAGGACTAGTTTTAATTATGACGCAGGAAAGGACGTTAAAGGATACGGTACTATTTTTTGTACTCTTGATCAGGCAGTTCCTCTTTGTTGCCGTCCAGCCAGCTGGGCACCTGGGATAGTGTTCAATAACAATATCAATTGCGAAAACAAATTCAAAGTAATACGAAAACAGCAACTTGAACGAATTATTGGTTCAACATAGGTGTCACCATGGAAAAATTAATGAAAATAGGATGGGAGGAAATTGATTACACCACTTTTGACAAACCTTCCTGTGCGTATTTTTTTGTGCGTTACGCAGTGAAAAAAATTGCTGAACACCCTTTATGCAAGATGTTCACACTAAGTAGAATGAACATGGAACAAGACATTGGCAGTATTGTTGAAGCGTGCAAAACCGCTCAATCATCTAGCGCTCAAGCGGTTGTTGACGTACTTAATCGTTATCTCGACGGACTTTTTGATAGAGACAGCACTCTAAACGCACATTACATTGAAGATGTAAGTAACGCAGCTAAAGACCACTACGTTTATCCTGTGGTTCGTTTCTGTGAGCGAATCAGAAAAGCCACATCCGCAACTCCTGAATGCATCAGGTCAATCGCAAGTGATTGTTTTGAAACCTTTGAATCAAAGCAACCGCCTGCATGGCGTATATCGTCCCGCGCTCAGCGCATTAAATTTGCTGAACATCAATTGCAAGAATACGAAGAACAAACTGCATGTCGGGAATGGACAAGTTAGCGGATTGAAAAAATGAATTACAAAATAGAACGATTGAAAGAAAGAGCCAGTAAATACACTCTCGAGTCGCTTAAGAGAACAGTTGAAGGAATGGAACCATTCGGCAGTGGAATGGAAGGAAAAGTATACAGGCTAGAAGAAGAACTGGTTGTGAAATTCAGGCAATGTCGAGGCGCGGGTTATAATCAGCGAGAAGATAATCTTGCTGAATTCCAACGACAAGCAGTGCATGGGGCAATAAATGCTCTGGCGGATGATTGCGTATCGTGGAACATACGAATTCAACAATTTGATGAATGGAACGATGTAAGAATAACGTCACGACTTGTTGATATTCTTGCTAGTTTTGTGGATGGAAGAAAGTCTGCAAGTATCCTGCCTTATGTGTATGGGAAAACATTAGGTTATGACGAGGGAGTGACAGGATTATTTAATGCGTACAAAAAACTTGGAGTTGCTGTAGATAACCATGGAGAAAATATTATTCCAACCTTGGGTCATGAAGTGCAGTATGTTTTGCTTGAGACTTGGGGCGTCTTGCATCCTGATATTTTCAAAAGCATTGAGAGAATCGCGCCAAAAAGAAAAGACGAAGTGTTTGAACATTTGGCAAGAGCCCACTTATTTGGCGCAACATATGGCTATCCTACACCACACTCGGAAATGGCAGGAATGGCGGTGATAATGTATCAGCCAATAAATTGGCATGATGTTGCACTTGTTTCAAAAGCAAATGATTACAAAGAAATAACGTACAAAAATCTTGAAGCTAGTTTAGAAACTGCAAGAGAGAAATTATCTGAAAAAGAGAAGCGACAACTTTCACAATGTGGTTTGAGTACATATGAATGGGAGGTAATGGGAATTGAAGCGATCAAAGAAGCCAGATCGCTTTTTGGGCCTAAGTTTATTCCTGTCAAATTTGATTGGGATGCCGGCAGCAATATGGACTTATATGGAATCTCTCCCACGCTCTTTCAAGAATTCAGGCATGCGGTCGCAAAAGTCAGCTCGGAAGTTCAGCCGACGATAGATTACGCAAAAGCGCTGATGAAGAAAAGGTAATTCCGTTGAAGGGAGGATTGCTATTCTATCACTTCTTTGCATGTTTCCACATAAATTCAAAATAATTTTTTAATGTGTCACTTACGCGTTCATTCTCAATCAGTATTGCTTCTGGTTTCTCATCCCACACAAAAATAGCGACCTTACCCCCGTAAATATTTATTGTTGCGGGTGAAACAACGTCACTTGGCACCCGTCGATATACTGTTCTACTTGCAGCACTTTTTCTAATTCTACCTTGTCGAATCAATATTTTTGTGTGAATCTTCTTCTCAAGTTTACGTCTTTCGAATGCGGGCGCATAGTATGGCATTTTTTCTCTGAAGTGTCCTTCTGAACCCATCACATAATATTCTTTGCCGGCAGGAACACTATCTAAAATGTCTTGAAAGATTGTTTTGAGTCCTTTGTAGCCTTGAAACAGTGTGATGTTTTTGCGTTCTTTACTTACTTCATAATGTGTTTTGAGTGTTGGAATAAGTCGCGTAGCGAGTTCTTCTTTTTCTAGGAAAAAATCAATAATTTTTTTGGGGTCTGCAGGAACATAAATCGTTCGTTTGTTTTCAAACACTGTTGATACAATTCCTCGCTCGATAAGTTGCTTAAGTGCATTGTATGTGCTTGAGCGATCAGTATTGGCTTCTTTTGCAAGCCGCCCTGCAAGCGAAGAACCAGTGCGAATGAGTGCAAGATACACTTTTGCTTCATTGACGCTAAAACCTATTTTTTCTAATTCTTGAAATAGTTCTGCCATACATGAAGAGACTTTGTCTTTGTTTATAATTCTTTCTGTTGTAGAGATTTCTACAACGCAAATTAAAGAAGATATTACCAATCTATCCCTAGATGACATCTAACATAATTGAACTTCCACCGCTATCGACGCTCTGGGCATCTCTTTTGGAGAATGCGAAAATCCCAAAAGAAGGGGTGATTATTGAATTTGCACCTGGGTTCAAATCAAAAATTGGAAATGCAGTTGGACATCTTCGTTTTCGTGGTTCATATCATATCATAGAGCCAAATGCACAGGCACTTGATCATTGCTTTCATGAATATCGTAAAAAAATTCCCCTGGCAAAAATCTATTGTCACACTAGTCCTCTTCACGAATTAATTAGCGCAAGAGAGATTCCAATAAAAGCAGATGCGCTACTTGCGAATCACGCACTTGATGACATGATTCTTAGTCTTGCAGTTTCTCCGCGTGTCGCAGAGCAATTCTTTTCCATGAATTCTGGTCCAAAGAGAATTGATAGAACACGAGAACTTTGGTCTGCTATTGAAGAAAAAGAGTTGTATGTGTATTCTTGTCAGATTGCAAGAGATGTATTCCGTTTTATTGAAGGTCGGCTTCCTAAATTTATTGCGCTAAGCCATTATGAAGGAAAATCGCTCGTAGAATACCAGATCACAAAACCAACTGTTGCTGGAGCGTTCGCAATTCAAGCATTGCAAAAACTTCTCTCAGCTAGAATATCCGAAAAGTATCTTAGCGTCCTTAAGCAAGCAAACTATGGAACAGATTGGGTGATACATGATAGGCGGTATGAATCAAATGGAGGATAAGAATCTTCCAGCGGCATTTGAACGCCTAAATCAGAAGATTTTTTGCGAAGAATATGCAAGAAAATTACCCTTCTGCAATTGTAGTGTTGTATACACAAACAACAGGCTTCTAAGAAATTTGGGAATTATTAATCAGGAGAATCAGTTGGAAATTGATGTAATTGTTGCAGACGCATTTGCATACGTACTTACAAACCAGGATTCCGCATTTGATCGCGTAGTTTTTTCAGATAGGCAAGCAGATCCTACTGATGTTGCATTGTCTGGAAATGAGGGTTCTGGACGTGCTTGCTATATTGGAAAGGACGTGAATATCAAAGGTATTGGAAGAACACAGCTCGTAAAAAATCCAAGTAATTCACTTCACGGAACTGGCACATTAGATTTGGTGACTGCATTAAGAGAAGCAGTAATGTCTTCATTCATTTGTGAACATACTATGACAGGCACTTCAGAGGTACTTGCAGTGATTGCGAGAACTGATACTACAAAGTACGTGTGGAGTGAAGAGCGGTTGCAAAATGCACTCCTTGTTCGGCTAGACAAAGGCACACTCGATAGAGTGAGTCATGTTGCGTATACTCCGATACGTCGACAAATTGATTTGAGTGCGATTGTTGATTCGTTCGCAAGATTTGATGCAGAAATGTTTGGGCATCGTATTCTTCATGGTGCATGGTCAAGTGGAAACTCATCGTTAAAGGGTGTGTGGCTTGATATGGAGAGTGCGTCAATTGTCCAAGGAAGAGGTGCGCGTTGCAATATCACAAAAAAGTATGTATCGAACTATTTTGGGTATGAAGCAGAAGGAATCAAGCAGGTTATTGATCATTTGGTGAATATTACAGGAACTTGCCTTTCAGACGAAACTTGGAAGGTAAGATTTGATGCAGTAAGACGGGTGCAGTTACACTATGAATTCATGCGTTTGTTTGGCATTCCAATTGCGCAAATTCCTAACATAATGATGTGCGCACCTGAAGGAGGGGACTTGAGCAGTAATTTTGAGATGCTTGCAAGAAAGATTAGTCCTCGAAAGACTGATCTAAACGTTTTTGGTAATGCTGATGCAGGTACACACGTTCTTGATTTTTCAAGACTGCTAAGAAATCTTCCAAGAGTATACCGAAACAAAGAAGACCTTCTATCATTCTTGATACGCGAGAAGGAATTAGGTTATTGTGCGCAAGAGACGTACACGCCTGACAATTCTGCTGAAAGATATCTTGCAGCAAACGCAGTGATTTGCAGGGAAAACGTTCAAGAATTCGCGCGTGCCACTACCTCATTTGTAGATTCGTTACTTTGTTTCACGCAAAGAATGGAATCTGGGGGACTGTTGCCAAAGCAGGATGTTTGGGAGTATAACGCATACTTGGCAAACAAAGACTATCCGACCTTCGATGCATTAACACGAAACATCAGAAAACAGGTTACAAATTATCAAGGCGGTAAAATTTCTTCTCAAGAGTTGAATAAAAGAATGAATGTTGTGATGGAAGAGTCACATTCTGAGTTAAACGATAGCAAAATGCAAAAGGAGCTCTGACTATTTGGCGCTTCGAAAATTCATTTGTTTTGAAGGAATAGATGGATCTGGAAAGACGACACTTGCAAAAATGCTCGCTAAACAATTGGGTGCACAGTACGAATGTAGTCCGCCAGTTATTCTTTTACAATTAAGAGATAGAATTCACACATTCGGCAGAACAGTTCAATTTCAA
>JAHFPE010000156.1 GCA_023261345.1 Candidatus Woesearchaeota archaeon | reverse complement strand
ACTCGAACATGTCTCGTTTCGACATTATCACAATGGGAAGTTCTGCAGTAGATGTGTTTCTTCGAACCTCAAAAAAGAACACAGGGATCATTCGCAAAGGTGTTGAGCATGATGTTTGTTTTCCTATTGGTAGCAAGATTCTCGTTGAGGAGCTTCATGTTGAATCTGGTGGTGGAGGAACGAATTCTGCAGTTGCATTTGCGAGACTTGGTTTCAAAACTGGCTGGCTTGGCAAACTTGGAACTGATGAGCATGTGCACCTCTTGAATGCTATGCTTTGTCATGAGGACGTTACGTTTCTTGGAGCAAAAGAACGCGGGCCAAATGGCTATAGTGTTATTCTTACAGGACTAGAACACAACAGAGTAATTTTAGCGTATAAAGGAATGAATGATAACCTGAAAAAAACAGATGTTCCATGTAAGCGCATGCAGTCACGTTGGATGTACTTCTCTTCAATGCTTGGTCAGAGTTTTGAAACACAAAAAATTCTTAGTGAGCACTGCAAAAAGAACTGCATTCCATATGCATACAACCCAAGTATGTACATAGCGCAACGTGGCTTTAAATTTGTTGAGGAGGTTGTGAACAACGCAAGAGTTCTTATTCTTAATAAGGAAGAGGCACAAGCACTTCTTCAAAGACCAAATAGCACGCCTAGTTCCCTTCTTCAACAACTTCAAAAACACGCAAAGATTGCAGTCATTACCGACGGAAAAAATGGAATTGTTGCCTTTGATGGAAAACAAACAATTGCACTTGCACCGCACAAAATTAAGGTTATTGAAACTACTGGTGCTGGAGATGCGTTTGCTTCAGGTCTTGTTGCTGGCCTTGCAATGGAGCAACCGCTTAAGGATTCACTTCTTCTTGGGCTTGCAGAAGCAGAAAGTGTCATTACGCATGTTGGCGCAAAATTTAATCTCTTACGAAAAAATGAAATTCCTTTATTTAATAATCGAAGATAATGCAGAAGAAAAAGACCATGAAACCTATTCGAACTGTTGCACTCATCACAAAATCAGATCTTTCAAGAGATCCATTCTTAAAAGAAATCAGAAAAAACAAATTTAAAATTTCGGAAACGCCTGATGCAATTCTTGCATGCGGTGGAGATGGCACACTTCTTGCAGCAGTACACAAATATCCTTCTGTTCCAGTGTTATTCATACGTACAACAACTCCTCCGCATACAAAGCCACAAGAGGAAGTGCATTCACTTGCTATGTTTTCCAAAAAACTCCGTGCGCTGCGCTCTTGCGAATATAGTCTTCGAGAATATCCCTTGATCAAGGGACGTGTTGGAGGGCGAAATGTATGGGCGATAAATGACATCGTCATTCGCAACAAACACCCAACACATGCAATTAGATTTATCGTTAAGACAAACTTTCATTCAAAGCAATTTCCAAAGCATGTTGGAGATGGGATTGTAGTTTCAACACCTCTTGGAAGCACAGGATACTTTAATTCCATTACGCGCAAGCACTTCTCGCAAGGACTTGGCGTTGCATTTAACAACACGATTCGTCCTGAACAACCACTGCTTCTTTCTTCTAAATCCCGAATTATTTGCAAAATTCTTCGAGGAAACGCAACACTTTCTGCAGATAATGTGCGAGGAGTTCTCTCTCTTAAGGAAAATGATACTGTACGTATTTCACAATCAAAAAAGTTCTGTCGTCTGATACATTTGTAAATGAGTTCGCAGTAGTATGAGATTTTGTTGTGAGTGAGGAAGAGGGCGAGCAAGATGCAGAATTCTTTCGAAATCATTATAAGCAAGTTATTCAAACTTTCATTTGCCAAAGACCAAAGGGGTGTTCTTTTCGTGTTGAGAGGAGCACTACCTTTCATTTTTATGGGAAAAAAACAAGAAAGAATTCTACCATTCTCAGTTCTCGAGAGACTTTTGCAACAAGCTGGTGCAGAACGCGTAAGCAAAGGCGCATTACGAGAACTCGCAGTACAGCTTGAACAAATCGCAAAACGAGTTGGAAGTCTCGCAGTTAAAATCGCAATGCATGCAAAACGAAAAACAGTGCAAGGGTCTGATGTTCTTCTTGCAAGTGAATTGACGTAGAAATTTGTGCGCCGCGACGCAGTGCGATTAAGTGCCACTTCTAATTAACTAACGGCGAGATTTTTATTCATAATAGTTATTTCGAATTCAATCATGTGCGGTATTTCCTCCCTTATTTTCCTGGTGCGCACTTGATTGTGTGAGTGCATTCTAGATTGTTAAGCGCAGTTTGGTATTGATTGATGAGTCTTTGAAGAGCATTCGCGAGTTGAGTGATTCGTCCTGCTAATTCCTCGTATCTTTGAACTTCAAATGGAGGCGCAACATTACTTGCCATTTCTGGATGATTAGAATAGTATGCTCCTAGATTGATGGGATCATTTCGTAATATGTCTCTGTAGTTCTCAAGTTGACTTACTCGTTCAGACATAGCTGCTTTGAATGCTTTGCAATCTTGTTCATCCTTTGAAATAGAGATAGATTCTCTAATATACGTCATAGCCTTTTGAATAAAAGCGTACGTTTCTTCAGTAACCAGTTTATCCGAATCATCTTTCATATTATCATACGCGAATTGTACATTATTCATTTGTATATAAACTTCATCTGCAGCATCGTAAATCTGGTTTTGCTGTTCTTGCGTAAATGCCTTTCCTGCAGTTCCTGGCCGAAAGAAAAATGCAGTTACTGCGATGATAATAACAAGTCCAAGAAGG
>JAHFPE010000155.1 GCA_023261345.1 Candidatus Woesearchaeota archaeon | reverse complement strand
TTGCTCGCTTCTTGTGCAAAAACAGATAATGAACTAACATGCTTAAATGAACAAAAACCCGAGAAATGGATGATGAAAACGACTAATGATAAGACTGTTCTACTGGTTACTGTTCCTGTTGGGAGAATTGGAGATAAGAATGCGAGTATTACGTTTGCGGGAAGAGTGAAAGAGAAATCATCCATGACGAAGGATGGCGGGCATTAAGGCATCCACAGTCTCGTATGTACTGAAAAACCTTTTCTACTGTCACTTGCCCGTTCGAGTCGATTGGAAACAGACCCACAAGGCGACGGCAATATACTCTAAGGGTCATTTGGGTCTTGCTTGCTTCCACATCCTTTCGAAGAATGCTCGATACGAGTTTGCGACGAGTTTGTCCTGAATTATGAACAGAACAGGTGGGTCGCTCCAGACGATTATCGCAACATTATCTTTATGGACATCTGTTTGTGTGATTGGGTCTGCATTTGAACTGCGGCAATCAAAATATAGCCCCGCCCGGATTCGAACCGGGGTCAAAGGGTCCAAAGCCCTCTGTCCTTGGCCACTAGACTACGGGGCTAGTAACGTTCAAGTCAAATGACAAACAAAATACAGGAACTGTATAAAAAGGTGCTGTGAAACGTTTGCGAATTCACTGCGGTTCATTCAGCAAACGTTATTTTCTGAACCGTTCCAAGAATTCTTCCTCTACAAAATGTAGTTTTTGCGGAATAATGATGCAGTGGGGTGGCAGTCCAAAATCATGATGTAGAACTTTTTTTAGTGTTCCTACAACTATTTCTTGTGTATCACTTCCGAGTCGAGCGCAGCCAACTACAAACGAGCTGTCTTTGAGTAGTCCTTTTCCATTGCGAATTTCAAGGCGTTGAAGAATACGAAGCCCATCCGCAACGCTCATCCACTTTTTTTCGCGAGGTCGCAGGTCAAGCAAGAATAGCGTATGTGCATTATTGTGATAATTGTCAAGAAGTGTTGTGTATGGACTGTCTGGTTCGTATTCGCCTTGCGAAAATGGAATTGATGCAATCTTGCCGAATTTGTATGGTTGCAAACCAGTTCTGCTAATTGCATTAACAACTGATGCATTGTGAATTACTGCAGCCTGAACGTTATGTGTTCTGCATCTGTTCAGTAAATCAATGTGTGTTGTTGCGAGTAATGGATCTCCAGGAATCAGGAGTACAACGTTTTTTTCTTTTGCGGGCAGAATGAGTTTTTCCTCTGCGTGTTGTTCTACTAATTCTCGTTCTGCTGGTAGGATTTTTTTACGCGTGATGCTGCTTAATTCTTCAGGAGTTCTTTCCCAAAATGAAGTGTAGTTCTCAAAAAATAGAAGGTCTGCATTTTTTATTGCGCTCATGCCTGCATGTGTGATGTCTTGTTCATTCCATAATCCAAGTCCTATGAGTGTGAGCATGTGTGAAAGAATGTGCTCGCTATTTAAAAAGTGAAGGATGTTTATTCTAAACTATTCACAGTATTGAGGAGTTTGAATAACTTATCAAAAATAGTCAAACTCCTCAAAGAAGAGGGTTGAATCCAACACAAAAAGAGGGTTATTCAGACCTCTCTATTTTCTTTTCAGCGTTCAAAAGGTACGTTTTTACTTGCTGTTGGTATCCTCGTTTTTCAAGTAGACCTTTGTAACCCAAAATGCAAGTGTGGAATGCACGAAGATAAGTTCGTGCTGAAATGCGCAAGAACGCTTCAGTAACTCCACGTTCTTCTTCCTTCGTTCGTAGTCTATGATCAAATGTGCCAAGAATGAAATGTGTACCAAGTCCTGCAGCAGTTCCAAGTGCGATCATTGCTTCAGTAGTGTGTGTGAGACGATACGCTGCAATGCCAATTAAGGCGCTTACGAGCCCTTCATAAAAGATGCGACGGTCCTGAAGTTGAGTGCTCGGAGGAACATGAACTGTTGAGTGGAGAACTTCGTTTGGTGCAAATTCCAAAATTTTTTTTCGAAACTTTTCTCTCACTTTTCTGCTAAATCCTTTCTCGCTTGCCCCTTCAAGAAGTGTAAGAAGTGAGCCAAGACCTGCTCCATCGCATTGTTGTTCAATCGTGCGTTTCATTACGTTAGGAAATAGTGCTTCTGCGTCACGAGTATAGTTGGTAACATTTGTTATTGCTTTTTGACAGGCGTACGAAAAGCAATCATTCGGAAGTCGCATGTATGCCTTATATTCTATTCTTTTTTCTCTTGGTGTTAGTTCCCTACCAGCTCGAGATTTCATTAGGTATACACTTATTCCTGCTCCAATTAGTCCTCCTATAAGAATTCCAGCGTATCCTGCGGGACTTCCTGCGAATCCTAGCGCAAAGGTGCTTGCTGCGATTAAAGAATGCCCTGCACTTCCAATTGAGTATTCTACACGTGACGTTTTAACTTCATTTCTGAGCGCATCCTGCAGATTACGTTTTAGTTCGGTAATTCTCTGGCAAGCGTCATTCTTTCCTACATCTTCGATTAATTGTCTTGTGAGCCCGTCTTTGTCTCGTAGGGCAGTCTCAAGTGTTTTCGTACAAATAGTTGCAAGAGTATCTTCAAGTATGTCAGTGTATATTCTCATAGATGAGGGAACTTTTAGGGAGCTTAAAAAGCAAGCGTTCTCAAAAAAAATGTGGAAGATCGTTCTTTATAACAAAAACTCGGTTGCTCGGAAGTATCCGCGGGCTAAAGCCCACGGTTTTACGCTCCTCGCCGCACCGCGAGTTTTTGGGATTAAAAATTTCGCACTAAAGTGCGGAGTTTTAGACCCCT
>JAHFPE010000154.1 GCA_023261345.1 Candidatus Woesearchaeota archaeon | reverse complement strand
ACCATTTGTTTGAATTACATCAACAACAATATGAAGTGCTCTTCCTAAACTCACAAATTTATGGCTTAGATGACGTGCGCCAGCGCTATTTGTTTTTGCGCCAATTCCAACAGGAATATCCATCAGCAAGTGCGTAGCTCCAACGCTTGCTTTTTTTGCCATGATGCTAGCAAGCATTTGTCCTTCTGCATCAATACTCAAAGGGTGTTCAACTTTGATGATTTTGTCATCTGCAGGAGCAAGATTAATCGCGCCACCCCAAACAATAAAACCTCCCACATCATTCATTATTTTAACGAGTTTCTCATGAGGAATACTTACAGGTGCAAGAACTTCCATTGTATCTGCAGTGCCAGCTGGAGATGTAATTGCTCTACTTGCGGTTTTTGGTACTGCGAGTCCAGCAGCAACAAGAATTGGCACTACAATCATTGTTGTTCTATTTCCCGGAACTCCTCCAATGCAGTGAAGGTCAACAAGCGGGCGCTGTTTGAATTTGAGAATACTTCCTGTGTCACGCATTGCTAATGTTAAATCAAGAACTTCTTTGTTCGATAATCCGTTTGTGTAATTTGCAGTTACGTAACTTGCAAGCTCGACTTCGCTTAATTCGTCATCAACTATTGCTGAAACAATTGCCTTTGTTTCGCTAAATGTCAGATTTACTCCATCGAGCTTTTTCCTTATTGCAGCAACTGCATCTGGCTTTTGAGCAATAGCTACATTCACCACATCTCCATTCTTTGCATGAAGTGCAAGAAGAACTTCTTCAAAAAAACCAATACTTCCTTGCGAAACTGCTTTCTTGCTTTCTGCAACATCAAGAACTGCAACAGTGCTTCTTCTTCCTCTCGATACGATGACTCGATCCAGGCAGTGAACTCCTATTTTTCTTGCGTCATTGGAATTCAAAATTACAACTTGCACTCCGCCAGTTGAAATGTCCATGTCTTTGATAACAAATTGCATTATTCATTACGCTCCCGTTCATAAATTTCAAACCCTGTTTTGAGTAGCGCAAGAGTGATTGGCCCAATAATAAAGCCGAGAGGCCCAAACAAAAATAGCCCGCCCAATCCTCCAATCATGATGAGTACAGGATGCACACCTGCACGTTCACCAATGAGTTTTGGTTTAAGCAAATTATCAATTCCACTAATTACCAATGTGCCATACACCAAAAGAGTAATACCTTTTGTAACTAGTCCAGTCTCTGTACCTCCAAGTCCATCAATAATTGCGGAAAGTGCAACAGGAAGCCACACTACCCATGCGCCAAGCACTGGAATTAACGCGAAAACTGCAATGAGCATTGTTGCAACTACTGGGCTTGGAAATCCAAGAACCCAAAATCCAATTCCTCCAAGTACGCCCTGTATTATTGCAACAACGATCGCACCATACATTGTTGCATACGTAACATCACTTAGTTGTTTTGCAATTCGAGCGCGATGGCTTTGCGCAACTGGCAATGCATGAATGATACGTGAATAAAGCTCAGGACCGTCGCGAAACAAATAAAACAACGTGAATATAGCAACAATTAAATTGAGAATAACTGAAGGAAGACTTAGAAAAAAATTAGACACGATATTACTCATTGATGCAGTTCCTTTGCTAACCAACTCTTGTATTCCCTCTTGAACCTCTGGTTTTGCAAGAATCGCAAATGAACACGCGCTTGGCTGGCAACGAACAGCATCTGACGCAAGAAACGTTTGTGTTCGTGAATACACTTCTTGTCCTTCTTTTGCAGCAGTGTTAAGAATAAGACCGAAGATTACAGAAAGAAGTATAATCGCAATTGCAGTTGTGACTCCTGCAGAAAATCGCTGCGAATTCGTTTTCTTGTACAAAAATGCATACATGGGATAGAATAAATAGCTCAGAATAATACCACTGAGTAATCCAGTTGAAAATGGACGAACAATAAAAAACGAAACAACAATCAACAAAATTGCAAGCCCAAACAAAAGCAAGCTCTCATTTTTTTGCATGCAAATGGCACCGCGAACGGGTATATAATTGTTTGGGCACAACTCAAATGAAAAAAATATGAGACGAACATTTAAACGGATCTTCTTACAATCAGCGAACCTGGCTTCAACTGCTGCAAGTGTAGCAGTCGCAGAAGAGTTTGATCTTGAGGTAATGCTCGAAAAATTATCAACTAATAACGCACGATTAGGTGTTATTTTGCAGGCAATTGAGCGTGGTCTTACAAAGAATCCTCAGCATATTGACGTTGCGATTCAGCATTATCTTCAAAAAGGCGCTTACGCTGCAGCAGCCAAGCTAGAAGAAACACTAGGACGATTTGTAGACGCAAAGATGTACTATGAACAAATAAAGTGGTTTAATTGCGCAGCGGCTATCGCAAAAAAGACTGGTCATAACGTTGGGGAAAGACGACTTCAAGTGCTAGAACTTCAAAGATTGTAATTAGAAGGAAATTACTGCAATGACCTGTGCACAAAAAGTTAACAGCCCGCGTTTACAATTATATAAGTCCCTTTACTGTAAATTTAGTGCTGGTGATAGGGACTGGGATTAACTCATTTTTATCTGAATAATTCTATGAGTAACTAACATCAGGATGGTCAAAGTCAAAGAATATTGTCTTTTACTCTAACTAAATTTTCGGATTCATTTTTAGTATTTTCTGTCCACAACATATTCTGCAAGTTCTGTTAGAAACTCTTTTGCTTCGGGCAAGAATTTTGAATTTTTGATTAGTTCCTTTGCTACGAGTTGTTCTTGATGTGCACGGGTTTGT
>JAHFPE010000153.1 GCA_023261345.1 Candidatus Woesearchaeota archaeon | reverse complement strand
ATGAATTTCTTAAGAGTTTTGGCATAAATGTCCTCAAGCTCGAATTAGGAATACCCAGAAATTATGACAGTCCACTCAATGATTTTAGAGGCTCTAACTGGTTTAAAGAACTTCGCATAGATGTTTGTAGAGAACGTGAAGAAATATTTTTAGAGTTACAAGGAGAATATTGCCTTTTAGCACATTTAAAGTATGAAGAGATAAGAATACTTGGCTTGCCCAAAGTCCATTCCACAATAATCAAAAGAAAATTTCCTCTACCGCAAGCACTATGGAACCAAATAGGCAAACTGCGCATCTATACTGAAGAACATCTCAACGAAGGCGCTATCTCTCTAAGTGAAACACTCGACGGAAGACTAACTCTTGCCTTGTGAATTTATTCCTTTTTCAAGAGTTCCTTCATTGGTTTCCAATAATACGCATTCCAGCCCTTTGCTAAATCGGACTTCCAACCGCTTGGAATTTTCTCGTGAGAGAAGTCAAGTTTTGTACCTGTTGCAGATTTACGAAACACGAATTTCACAATAGAATCATGTCCTTTTGGCCAAGCAGTATCATTTACGCGCCAAGACTGCACAATCTTCTTATCAGAAACAAGCTCGAGATTCTTGCCGTTCGTCCAACCATCAAACACGCAAAAAGAACCACCCACAACACGACTTACCTTACAAGCAGACCCCACAATCTTTGTGTGTTTCTTCTCATCCATAATCAATTCGTACACATCATGCGGGCTTGCATTGAAGAGCACAACTTGCTTAATTTTACCTAATTTTGAAACACGGGCTGTTGCCATTTTATTCTACCTCCCAATAAGTTCTTTTATTTTTTTCTCAAATTGCTGCTGCGAAAGTACCCCCACAATACGATCAACCTCTTCACCATTTGAGAACACAATTACGCAAGGAATACCCCGCACATCATAATCTTGAGCAATCTCATCATTTCCCGGCGCATCAACATCAACTTTCGCAAATTCTGCTTTATCACCAAGAACAACACTCGTCGCTTCAAACACTGGCGCAAGTGCCTTACACGGACCGCACCATGCTGCCCAAAAATCAACAACAAGCGGCTTTTTACTCAGAAGAGCCTTCTCAAACTCTGTAGCATTTAGTTCTTTCACAACAATCACACCCCATAACTGTGTCCAAGAAAGAAGTATTTATACCTTACGGAAAATTGGCGCTGTAGAAAACTCGCTCTTGCTCGGCTTTGGCTCCAGTCCGAATTCCTATTCATAATAAGGAACTTGGGATGCACTCTCCACGACAGGTGGCACCTCTCGCACCACTATGCTTCGAGGTTCCCCGAAGTTGCCAAACTCGATTGCTATCGAGAAGCCATGAACTTGTCACTTCAAGACTCAAAGCAACCCCCTTCAGGTGCAGAACTATCCACCCTCTGCCGAGCACAAAAAGAGGCAGCAAGGTACATTTTCTACAGATCTTAATAATAAAGTATTAATACTTCTTCACGCGAAAAGACCAAATGCTCAAATTTCCCTTGCTCCTCATCAACCTCAAAACTTACAGAGAATCTACTGGTGCAAATGCAAGCGCAATAGCGAGAGCAGCAGAACTAGCAGCACAAAAAACTGGTGCGTCAATTTGCGTTGCAGCACAAGCACTTGATCTTGCGCAAGTTGCTTCACTCGTAAAGATTCCCGTGATTGCACAACATGTCGATGCTGAGGAATACGGCAAGCACACAGGATACATTCTTCCAGCAGAAGTACTCTCGCATGGCGCAAGAGGCACACTTCTTAATCATTCAGAACACAAACTTTCATTTCCCCTTCTCAAGAAAACCATTGAACTATGCAAACAGGTGAACCTTCCAGTAATTGTTTGCTGCACAACAGTTAAAGAAGCAAAGCGAATCGACAAACTACACCCTGATTGCATACTTCTTGAACAGCCAGAACTCATTTCGGGAACAATAAGCGTTGCACAAGCAAAACCAGAACTTATTTTGTCAGCAGTTCAGGTGGTATCCAGTCCAATTTTGTGCGGAGCAGGAGTCAATAACGCAGCAGATGTAAACGCAGCGCTAAGGTTTGGCACTCAGGGGGTTGGTCTTAGCAACGCAGTGTGCAGTGCAAAGAACCCTTATGAAAAAATTCTTGAGTTAGCACGAGCGTTGGTTCGATGCGAATAGAACTACACAACCTCTACATATACTGGCAGTACGTGCCCCCCATACACAAAATTATCAGGTCGACGATCTATTTGCGAAGGACACCCACCGGGATTTTGTGCACAATCAGCACAGACAGCACGCTTACCAGATGAGAAACAATCACTATCATTTTTTACAGTAAAAACACACACGTTAAAGTGATAAGTTCCACGAACCGTTGCAACTCCATCTGCCATCAAATTGCCAGCACCAATAAGTAGAGGCAAGGAACGAACCTCATTATTCCTTATCTTACCTAAAGATTGCAACGCAAATCCACCCACCCAATTTTCTTGAATGTATGCAGAATCATAATCCTGCGTACCGAACCTTGCACCAATCTTTTCTTCAGATGGTTGAAATCCCTCTACAAACGACGTACTAACACAAAAAAGTTTATCACTACCGATCATGTTACGAACTCCTAGCCCAAACTTTGCGATTTTTCCGCGATTAATTGTTTGCTTGTTAAATGGAATCGTCGTTAACTCGGTACTAATAATTAGTTGATCAGTAATACCCTTCAGAACATTACTATCTAACTGATCACGAACTTGTTCTGCTTGTGAAAAGAAGTTTTTGACAAGCGCAATACCTCCAATCAAT
>JAHFPE010000016.1 GCA_023261345.1 Candidatus Woesearchaeota archaeon | reverse complement strand
ATTTTGAACAATGTTTCTTCATCAAAGTGATTTGCAGTGAACATGATTCCAGAGGGTAGTTTCTGCACTGTTCCGCAGGGGATGCTCATGTGTGGTAGTCCAGCAAGGTTTGGTCCGACTGTGAGTATGTCTGAGGCGTATGTTTGGTTTGGTGTGAGTTTATTCACTTCTGTGAATTTTGGCGCCACAAATGGCATTGTTGGCGTGCAGAGTGCATCAACGTTTTTGAACGCGCGTGCGTATTCTTGCAGTATGAGGTTTCTTACTTTTGCGGCTCTTATGTAGAGTGCGTCACGATATCCGCTCATTCTTGCAAACGTTCCAAGAATGATGCGTCGTTTTGCTTCTGTTCCAAAGTTTGCGCTGCGTATGCGCGTGAAGTATTCATTGTATCCTGTGTTCATGTTTTCCTGTATGCCGTATCGCATTCCGCAGAGTTTGGCAAGGTTGGTGCTTGCTTCTGCAAGTGCAAGAAGGTAGTATGTTGAGATGCCAAATTTTAGTGTGAGCGGCAGCGTAACAGGCTCAATTATGACGCCATTGCTTTCAAGTTTTTTGGTTACTTGACTGCAGCGTTGTTGTATTTGTTCATCAACTCCAATTCCAAGAGCATCTTGCACTATTCCAATGCGTAACTTATTCACTCCTGCTTTCAACGCGTTATTGTAATCTGGAACGTTCGTGTTGCTGCTTGTTCCGTCACTCGTGTCGTGTCCTGCAATTGTTTGTAAGATAATGCTTGCGTCGTTCGCAGTTTTTGTTATTGTTCCAATTTTATCAAGACTGCTTGCGTAATCTATAAGTCCGTATCTTGATACACGTCCGTATGTTGGACAAAATCCAGCAACTCCACAAAATGATGCAGGATTAACTATGCTTCCTCCAGTGCTTTCTGCTAGTGCTGCGTGATTGTGTTTGGTTAATGCTGTCCATCCTGCAGCTCCTGATGATGAACCTCCACAAACTCTTGTGTTATCAAGCGGGTGTACTGCGGGTGAAATTCCAACTCCTGTGTTTGTTCCAAATGAGCCAAATCCAAATTCGTCCATTGCAGTTTTTGCAATGATGATTGCGCCTGCATCAATTAATTTTTGTACTGCGGTTGCGTTAAATACTGAACGGTATCCTTTGAGGATTTTACTTCCTGCTGTTGCCTCGATTCCTTTAACACAAATGTTATCTTTTACAGTAATTGGAAGTCCAGCAAGTGGTAGGTGTTCTCCTGCATTAAGTCGTTGCTGGACGTTTTTTGCTTGTGCTATTGCAAGGCTGCCTGCATAAGATGCAAAGTAATTTTTGTCTTCAGCTTGAACTGCTTCATTTAGAATCTTATGACAGTGCTCAATGAGAGATATCTCGCCGCGTTCTATTTTTGCGACAAATTCTTTGATATTCTGTGTCGTCATATCTCTCGCATAATTTACTCTTCAATTCGATTTATATTGCTCTTGGTCCTTTGATGCAGCCATTTATTGATGTTGCGTTGGTTACCGCTTCTTCTTGTGTGAGCGAAGGGACTTGCGAGTCTTCTCGTAAAACAGTTGGCAATGGAATTGGTTGGAAGGCGGGTTCAGTTTTCGTTATGTCTGCTTGCGAAAGTGTGCGGAATGCGTTTAAGACTTCTTCTGTGTCTTTGAGGAATGCTGCTGTTTCTTTTTCTGTTAATTGGAGTTTGGCGTTGTTGCATACGCGTTTGAGCATTTCTTCAGTTAGGGCGATTTCATCCTGATTGTTGGTTGTGGCATTAGTGTTCATGGTCGCACAACGTTGAGTTTGATGTGTAGGTCTTTGAGTTGTAAAGAGTCAAGGTCTGCTGGGCTTTCATCCATTGGGCATTGTGCTGCTTTGTTTTTTGGAAATGCAATGACTTCTCGAATGTCTGTTGTTCCCGCAACTAGTGCTACAAGTCTATCAAGACCAATACCTACACCACAGTGTGGTGGTCCGCCAAACGTGTACGCATCAACTAAAAATCCGAATTTTTTCTCTGCCTCTTTTTCATTTAATCCAATGATGCTAAAAATCTTTTTTTGTATTTCTGGTTTATGTACGCGTACGCTTCCTGAGAGTAGTTCCATTCCATTGAGTACAAGGTCATACGTGCTTGCAAGTACGTTTTCTGGCGCAGTATCGAGTAAGGTTATGTGCTCTTGTTTTGGCATGCAGAATGGATGGTGTTCTGCTTCAAAGGATTGTGTTTCTTCATTTCGAGCGAACATGGGAAAATCTGTGATCCATGCGAATGCCCATTCTGATTGTGCTGCACTTTTTGTACTTCTAGTATTTGTGTTGCTACTCTCGGTTTTTTCTTCTTTTTTCTTTTGTGATTTTGTCATTTTTTGTGCAATCGAAAGTCGAACTTGTCCTAGTGCTGTGCAGGCAATTTTTGGTTTGTCAGCAACAAAAAGTAAGAGGTCTCCGTCGTTTGCTTTTGCGATGTTGATGATTGCTTTTTGTACTGTAGTATCCAGATATTTTGCAATTGAGCTTTCGAGTGTTCCTTTAGTAACTTTTGCCCATGCGAGTCCTTGTGCGTGGTGTGTTTTTGCAAGTGTGATGAGTTCGTCGATTTCATTTCTTGGTAGTGAGGCGCAGGAGGTTGCATTGAGGCATTTTACCACTCCTGATTTTGCGATTGCAGTATTGAAAACGCTAAATTCCGCATTTGCAACAGCTGATGTTACATCGCATAATTCTAGCCCTATGCGCAGGTCTGGTTTGTCGCTTCCGTATTTGTTCATAGCATCTGCGTACGTTAGTCTCTGGAATGGTGTGTTGATAGGGATGTTTGCAACAGCAAGTATTTTTTTCATAAGTCCCTCAACAACTAAGAATATGTCTTCTTGTCCTGCAAAGCTCATTTCTATATCTATTTGTGTAAATTCTGGTTGTCGATCTTGCCTGAGGTCTTCATCTCGTAAGCACCTTGCGATTTGGAAGTATCGATCGAATCCTGAAATCATGAGGAGTTGTTTGTACAATTGTGGGCTTTGTGGCAACGCATAGAATCTGCCTGGGTTTACTCTACTTGGCACAACATAATCTCGTGCTCCTTCTGGTGTTGGTTTGACAAGAAGCGGAGTTTCAATTTCCAAAAACCCATTTTCTGAAAGAAATGTTCTTGCTGCTTGCATGATGTTATGTTTGAGAAGTATTCTTTGTTGCATGATTGGTCTACGTAAATCAAGGTATCTGTACTTGAGCCGTACGTCTTCTGATGCAATAAGGTCATCTTCTATTTCTAGTGGTGGAGTTTCTGCCTTGTTCAGAATTTCAATTGTATCTGAAATAATTTCGATTTCTCCTGTTGCGAGTCTAGGGTTTATCATGCCTTCTCTGCGTGAGCGTACAGTTCCTGCTACTATTAAGACCCATTCCCTTCCTACATGTTCTGCGCGTTTGTGTGTAGCTGCATTATGGCTTGGATCAAACACTACTTGTGTGAGTCCGTATCTGTCTCGTATGTCTACAAATATGACTCCTCCATGGTCTCTTCTGCTTTGTATCCAGCCACAAAGAGTTGCTTTTTTACCAATGTGTTTTCTTGTGAGTTCTCCACAAGTGTGTGTTCGTAGCATAACATAGTCGGGTGAAGAACCTGCTTTTAAATCTTAACATTCTGCAGTTCGTTGCGGCGCAGAGCGCTATTTATGACTACAACTAAAAGGGGTATTTAGTTTTTCGTTTTAATATTCCTCTGTGAGCTACCTACGAACTCTTAGTATTCCGTACTGGACAAGGTCATACCATTTTCCTCGTCTCTTGACGTGTTCTTTGAAACATCCTTCTAGTGTCATACCGAGCTTTTGCATGACTTTTCCACTTCCGATATTCTCGCGGATGTGTGTTGCGTAAATCTTGTGAAGTCTTAACTTGCTAAATCCAAATTCTAAAATTAGTTCACTTGCTTCTGTACAGTATCCTTTGCCCCAATGTTTTTTTCCAATCCAGTAGCCTAATTCTGCAATCCCCTCTGTTCGTAATGCTAAGTTTATGTTTCCAACAAGCTTTTCTTTCACAAATATTGAGTAATTAAATACCCTTCTTTCCTTCCACTTTTTGTCGCAAATATCAATGAATGAAAATGCATGCTTCTTTGTGTACGGAAATGGAATGTTCTGTGTGAACTTTGAAAGAAGTGGGTCTTTGCAATAGTTCCAAATTGCATTCGCGTCTTTTAACATTGGCTTGTGTAGTATTATACGTTTTCTTTTTATGAGTTTTGGCATACTAGTCATAAAACCTTGAATAACAAAGAACTATAAGAAAGTTACCTTTACCTCGTTTCTTAGTAAGAAGAATTCTGCAGTTCGCGCTAAGCTCAGAAGACGGTTGGAGGAAGAGTTTAGTTAGGTTTTACGATCGTGATTCTTGCTTCATATGATCTTTTGCAGACGTGAAATATTTAATCACAATAACTGAGCACGAGTTGTTCACATTCTTGAATTCCCTTCATTGAAAAAGCTGTTGCGGCTTCAGCTGTGCTATCTCCTCCTTCAGCATCACAAAATTCTTTACACGTTCTCCCTTGTGGCAGATCGATTTTTCTGCTGACTGTACTTTGTCCAATGCATTCAACTGTTGTTGCTTCCGAATTTTCCATGATGAATCTGTAGTGAGTTATTCCATTAAACGGATATGTTACGCCAGTGTCTTTTCTCTCGTTTCTATCATTAAATAAGTCTAGCTTGTTACAATTAGAAGGAAGCACAATTGTCTTTTTCTGTGTTGATTGTCTTTCGCATTCACACTCTTGAGGGCTACACCGAATAACGTTCATTTTAGAGTTGTCCGGGCAATTCTTTAGCTGGGTTTCGAGGTCTTTTAAAGTTTCATTTTGAACAGAGATTGTATCTTCAAGGGCTCTTATCTGCTCGGCAATATAATTTCCTTTATTATTTATTTCAGCAATTGCAGAATCATAGTTTCGAGTTGCCTCATCTAACGCAAGTGCTGCAGTACTCGCACGATTCTTGGCAGTATCCCACGTGGCAATCAATCCTCCATTGGTCGGGTCTTTTTCAACACGTGACTCCTGATCTTGAACATCCTTCATTGCTGAGTCATACTCTTTTTGTGCACGAGCATGTGCAGTCTCAAGGTCGGTTTTCTGAACGTCTAATTCTTCTAGTTTTTTTTGAAGTGCGCGAACATTATCGATGTTTGTGTTTCTATCTTTTTCCAAGATTGCGAATTCTTGTTTAAGCGCAGCAATGTCGCAATGTTGTCCAACCGCTTTTCCAGATTTGAATGGGCGTTGGAGGAAGATGAAGCCAGCGAAGATAATAATCAAAGTTAGTAAGAAGATGATCGGAAGGTAGCTGTTCCAACTGTGTTTTTTCTTTGGCATTCCGTTCATGTTGGTGTTATCTACAGCGCTATTTAAATTCAGCTGAAGATTTAAAAGCCGCTTGTCAAGCCAAACATGAATGAAGTTCGCGCATCTTGCTGATTGTCATATTGGTGGCTGGCGTGAGCCTAAATTACGAGAGCTTAACACTCTTGCGTTTTGTTGCGCAATTGATACTTGTATTAAAGAGCAGGTTGATTTTGTTATTATTGCAGGTGATTTATTTAATACTGCGTTTCCTGGTGTTGATTCTCTTGCAATTGCAACGCGAAAGTTAAGAGAATTACACGACAACAACATTCCAGTATACGCAATTCCCGGTAGTCATGACTTCAGTCCATCTGGAAGGACAATGCTTGATGTTCTTGAAGAGGCAGGTCTTTTAACAAATGTGAGCAGAGGAGTTGCAAATGAAGATGGTTCTTTAAAATTGCTTTTTACCATCGACAAAAAGACCGGTACGAAGATTACTGGAGTTGTTGGAAAAAAAGGAGGGCTTGATTCTGCATATTACGCAGCGCTTGATCGTGCGAGTCTTGAAGCTGAATCTGGGGATAAAATTTTTGTTTTTCATGCTGCTCTCGCGGAATTAAAACCCGCTGATCTTTCTCTGATGGATGCAATTCCTGTCTCGTACCTACCTTCTGGATTTCGGTATTATGCTGGAGGTCATGTGCACATAACGCATAGTCAAACGTTGAACAACAGAGAGAATATTGTGTATCCTGGCCCTACGTTTCCAAATAATATGACGGAATTAGAAAAGCTTGGAAAAGGCTTTTTTGTAATTGTAGAGAATTGGGTTCCTCGCACTATTGCAATTGAACAAAAGAGAATTGTGCAACTTGCTTGCGATTGTACAAATAAAACTCTAGTTCAAGTGTTTGAAGAAGCAAACAAAATGTGCGAAACAAATGTGAATGATGCGATTGTGCTGTTTCGTGCGATTGGAAAAGTGCAAGGTAGACCTTCTGATATTCAATGGAAGGAAATTACAGCTAAGTTGCTCAGTAATGGCGCGTATGTTGTGTTGTTGTCTACTTCTGGTGTGACGAGTTCTGAATTTGAAGAGGTTAAGCTTCCGCACAAGCGTCAAGATGAACTTGAGACTTTGCTTATTCAGGAGCACGCAGGAAAAGTGGTGTTGAACAATAAAGAGGCTGATGCAGTTCTCTCTGCGAGTTTATTAAACGTTCTTTCTCTTGAAAAAGAAGAGGCAGAGCGTTCATTTGATTTTGAGAAGCGGTTGAAAACTGGTGTTGATAGGGTGGTTGGGGTGGATGAATAAGATTCCCAAGAAATTTTTTGCAGTTCGCGCGTCTTCGGTATGATCACAGCAGAATCTTAAATCCATTCATCAATTACGGGTAGAATATCTTTTATTGTTCCAGTAACTATTTTTGCTGCACTCGTTGCAACCCGTTCAGTTTCTGGGTTAAGGGAAATGCTTTTTTTAACTGAGTTAAAGAGGGGAATGTCGTTTTCGTCATGTCCAACAACAATGGCATCGGAAGGATCAATTTTTTCTCTTTTCAGCAATTCTTCAAGAATTCTTCCTTTTTCATCAATCATGTGCCAAATCGCAATTGATGCAACCCCATCGAGTTTTTTGTTTTTAAAAACGAGTTTATTCGCATTGATGAAGTCAATCTTGAGTTCTTTTTGTGCGCGTCTTGCGAGTTCAAACATTCCGCCGCTGATAATTGCAGTTTGAAATCCTTTTTTTCGTAGTGCATGAATCGTCTCTCGCACGTCTGGAAGATATTTTTGTTCTTGAATTAGATTAAGATACGCGTTTTCTGGTTTTCCCATCCACAGTTCTCCAACTACTTTTTGTAAGAGTAATGGGAAATTAGTGTAGAGTAATTCTTTCGTCATTTTTTTTCCTTGTTCGTTCGTTTCCCATCTGCGATGCAATTCCAACCAAAGATTTTTGCTCTGAAAAATCATTCCGTCCATGTCGAACACGATTAGTTTAGGCATGAGTAAATGATGAGGTCGCACGTTTTAAACTTTATTAAGAAATTAGCGACTTTCGTTAAGTTCTTGGTTTTTATCGTATCAGGGTGTCATTCTCTTTATAGTTCTTGGAAATGGCATTGCATCTCTGATGCTCTCGAGCTTGCATAGCCAGCGTACAACGCGTTCAACTCCCAAGCCAAAGCCAGAGTGTTGTACACTTCCAAACCTTCGTAGGTCAAGATACCAGTTGTAGTGTTCTGGTTTTTCGCCTTGTGCTTTTAATTTCGCAATCAGTATGTTAACATCTGTTTCTCTTTCGCTACTTCCTATAATCTCGCCGTATCCTTCTGGCGCAAGTACGTCGCAACACAGAACTACGCGTTTGTCGTTTGGGTCATCTTTCATGTAAAATGCTTTGATTTCTTTTGGGTATCTTGTGACAAGAAGTGGTTTGTCGTAGTGTTTCATGAGCGCTTCTTCCTCTACTGTTCGTAAGTCTTTTCCCCACATTACGTCTATTCCGTCTTTTTTGAGAATTTCAAGTGCTTCCTCGTAACTGATTCTTGGGAAAGGAGTGATTATTTTTTTGAGGTCTTCAGGATCTCTACCAAGTATTTTAAGCGCTTCCTCTGCGTGTTCAGCAACCCATGTGCAAATGAAAGAGATAAGTTCTTGTTCAAGGGAAAGTAATTGTTCAAAATTCATGAATGCCTCTTCTCCCTCGAGGTGCCAGTATTCTGTTAAGTGTCTGTTTGTTTTTGAGGGTTCTGCTCGAAAGCTCGGAGTGATTGCGTAAACTCTCTTTAAGGAAAAAATCATCGCTTCCAAATATAGTTGTGCGCTCTGACTGAGGTATGCTTCATCCTCAAAATATTTTATTTTAAAGAGTGTGCTTCCTCCTTCGCAGCTGCTTGCCGTAATTATGGGTGGGGTAACTTCGTAATATTTCTTGTGTAAAAAGAATTCTCGAATTGCACGTAATACTTCTGCTTTTACTTTCCAAACATTAGTAAGTTCTCGAGAGCGTAGCCAGAGGTGACGTACATCAAGGAGAAATTCTGTACTCTGATCTTTAGTGATTGGAAATCGTTCTGCAAGCTGATAAATTCCCATGTTTGTAACGTGCAGTTCGTATCCTGTTGGTGCTCGTTTGTCCTCATGAAGTGTGCCTTGCACCCAAATGCTTGATTCAATGCACACTTGTTCTGCAAACGTCCATGTCTCTAAACTAACTATTGCCCTCTCGATTACGCACTGAATGGTGTTTGTGTCATCTCGTAGTACAATGAATGCGAGTTTCGCACTTTTTCTCTCTCGATAACACCAGCCACGAAGAGATACTTTTTCCATCACTTCTTTCTTTTGGTTGATCGCTTGTTGTATTGCGGTTTGAATTGAAACAAATTCCATGATAGGAAGTGAAGTGAGGACATTCTTAAATGTTGCTTGGCGCAAGTGCCTAGCCCATTCGTATTTAGGTTACTTTTTTTCATACATCAAATACTCTTCCCATCCTATAGTGACGTTCAGAACTAACGTATTCTTTGTTTCAATTTTTTGTTGCAATTCTTTTAGCATATCCTTGCAAGGCAGATTCTTGTATCGTTCGCACGCGAATGTTGCCGGAGTGAAAACGATAAGCTCTGCATTATTTT
>JAHFPE010000015.1 GCA_023261345.1 Candidatus Woesearchaeota archaeon | reverse complement strand
CTACAATACATCACAATAAAGCTTCCCCACATTGGCAAGAAGGGATCTTTTCAATATCGCTGATCTTAGAAAAGCTTTTTATTGAGTAACGTTAAACCCTCACTATGCACTCTTCCGCACAAGCCCCTCTAGAATTCATCATCAAATATGGAGGCGTGCTGTTCATCATTATCGCAATAGTCATCACACTTTCTGCACTTGGACTTTTTCGATTGGATACATTCTTGAGTCCTAATTGCAATTTTCCTACAGGAATAACTTGTCTTGACTACAAAATCTCACAAACAGGACTTAGACTCGTTCTGCAAAACACATTCACACAAGATATCACTCTCACAAATATCAGACAAATTGAACAAAACTGCACTGGTGCTCCTGTTCAACTCCCAAGTGGCAAAACCTCAATACTCACAATAACAAGCTGTGGAAATGGTCCTTCCTCAAGCGCATATGCTGGAACGATTACATTTACAATCGAAACTTCACATGGCGCCACACGAGAAGCAGAAGCTACAGTACGAGGAATTGTACAATAGTTAAAATGTGAACGTTTATAATTCGCTTTATTCGATAATAAATATGAATCTTGATGAGGTATTAGCTGATCTTCGGTCACTATTCCGCGGATGTTCTGACAACCTTTTCTTACGCGGATCTCTTGCCAGAAGTGAATACACAAGAGATATTGACATCTCTGCATACAATCCAAAAGGTAGCATTACAAAAGGATTGCCAAACTCATTTCGAGGTGTTCCCATCTCATACGGGACGATACCTCTTGAAGAACTTGATTCTTACTTTAACACATGTTTTCGCGGAACAACTAGTTTGCTTGAGTGTGTTGACCTTAGCTCTCGAGATTCTTCTGCTCTGCAGATTATACAAACTAACCGAGATGTGTTTTATGCTGAACGAATTCCTGCATTTGTTCTATTTCTGCAAGCGGAAGAAGAAATAGCAAATCGTAATTGGAAACAACAAGAAACATATCATTCACTCAAACGCGCGCCAGGAAGCAGAAGAACAATCAATAGAACACTATGGACACTCCAACTACTTCATGAAGAAATTCGTCATGAACATAATACAAATACATTATTGGAAATGTGCGTTCAAAATAACTACTTGCCTACAACATGGGTTGAGTATGCAACATCTCTAATGAGTTTACTTTCAGCACCTGCTTGCAATAGCATACCAAAAGAAAGCAATACTCAATGGAGTGACGCTAGGCATTACCTTCATAGTTATTTTCTCAATGAAATAAAACCTCAATCAATGTGTTACGCCGCATCACATTTGAATGAAAAATTTAGTTCAGATATTCAGCAGGCATTATCTCCTGATACGAGTAAGGAGACTCTCCTTCGAATTGCACAAGGTGACTCTCAAGAGAGACCATACGAGAATTGGATAAAACTATTTACGATTTCTGCGAATCCAACAACATCAGAAAAAGCATTACTTTACCTTGTTCAAGAGTGCAAAACGAAGTCTTTTTATCGTCACGTGCTTCGAAACATCATCAAAAATCCTGGAGCAACTCCCACTGTTCTAGCTGCATTACCAACTGAACTTGACATGTGTACACAAGCGTATCTCGATGCGAGAATGATGGATGCTCACGCCAGAAATCAAATTTCATACTAACCATCATCTCTAGCTGTTCTTTGGTATCGCTTTTCTTTTGTAATAATTAATGACCTCTTTACCAGTCCAAGGTTTTGCATCAGAAAGAGAAAATCCAAGTTCACTCACTGTTCGCAAACATTCTTCTTCACTTGTCGCTTCCACTTCAGCAAATGAAGGAATTCCTTCTAGTGTATCTATCTCAACATGAACCTTGCCATTTGTCCATGATTCCCTGTGTTTTTCTTGCCTTGCGAACTCTATAAAACCAAGACATATTAGAAGGAGCTGACACGTCTCATAATCAGAAACTTTCAGTTCTATTTCATTTGCAACTTTTGTTATTCCTTTTGTTGTTTTTTTAAACGTCAAAAATTGCGAGTCTCCTTGTTTTCGAAGCCGAAGCGATTGTTTTTTGCGATGCAGCATCTTATGAGGAGTATCCCAATACGTAGCAAACAAATTTCCTTTAAATGCTAAAGCGAAACCAAGCTTTTGCAACGTCTCACGCAACGAAACAGGATTGATATCAAGTATCTTCACTTCAACTTCATGCATATAGTTCAACATGAGAAATAATGTCAATGTTTTTATATGTTCTCATCTCAACGCAACATATGGTCTTGGTTTCGAGTAACTCAATGCTGGTTCGCGCACGAAAAGAAGGATACGCAGTCGGAGCATTTAATGTGAATAATCTTGAAACAGTACAAGCAGTAGTTCGCGCCGCTGAAGAATGCAAATCACCAGTGATTATTCAAACAAGCGAAGGAGCAATTGCGTATGCTGGACTTCAAATGTTATCTGCCATGATTCGTGCAGCTGCTGTCCAAGCTAAGATTCCAATTGCACTACATCTTGATCATGGAAAAAGCATTTCTCTTGCAAAAGACTGCTGTCGCGCAGGATACACATCCATTATGATTGATGCGTCTCACGAGAAGTTTATGAAAAATGTGAAGTTAACTCAAAAAGTCGTTAGGCTTTGCAAAACAAGAAACGTTGGAGTTGAAGCAGAGTTAGGAACTATTGGCGGAGCTGAAGATACAGTTTCTTCTCGCAACATCTTGCTCACAAATCCTTGTGCTGCTGCAGAATTCGTTAAGCGAACGCACTGCAATTTTCTTGCTGTTGCAATTGGAACAAGTCATGGGGCCCAGAAATTCGCTGGCAAACCACATCTTGAACTTGGATTATTACGAGAAATTTCACAATGTGTTCGCATCCCATTAGTCTTGCATGGCGCAAGTGCTGTACCGAATTGGCTTGTTCGAACTGCAAACAAATACGGCGCAAAACTTTCGCATGCATGCGGTATTCCTGAGAAAGATGTTCAGAAATCAATAAGATTAGGTGTTGCAAAAATAAACACTGACACTGACCTACGCATTTGTTTTGATGCAGGAATCAGAAAATATCTTACTGAACACCCCGCCGATATTGACCCAAGACACGTCCTTGGTGAAGCGCGAGAACTCATGCAACAACTTGTTTGTCACAGACTACGTGCATTTGGGAGCGAGGGAACCGCATGAAAGACAAGCAACCAGAACAAAAACAGAGGAAGATTATTGATCCGCACCACAACAATATCATCGTCGCTGCAGACCATGCAGGATGGAAGATAAAAGAAGAACTCAAACCCTTCCTCAAAAAATTTGGAAATGTGATTGATGCGGGCAACACTATCTATGATGAGAATGATGATTACCCTGATTTTGCTGCTGCTGCCTGCAGAATGCTTAGAAATGAAGGCGGAACTGCATTCTTATTTTGTGGGAGCGCAGAAGGAATGTGTATTGCAGCAAACAAAATGAAAAGAATTCGCGCAGTTGTTGGAAATACACCCAAAGGAGTTGCGCAAGGAAGAACGCACAATGATGCAAATGTTCTGTGTCTTGCAGGAGGAGCAACTAAAGATGCAAAGACCGCACAAACGGTTTCGCTAGGAAAAATTCAAGATATGATTCGAGTCTGGCTCTCTACAGAATTTTCAAGTGCTAAAAGACACGTGAGAAGAATCGCAAAAATCAGGCAATTAGAACAAGAGAAGTGAACCTATGCCACTTGAAGTAGTTCCATCCTTATTGTGCAAAACAAGAGAAGAACTGATTCAAACAATTAAGACTGTAGAATTATTGTGTAAACGCGTTCACATTGACATCGCAGATGGTGTATTCGTACAGAATACAACAATTGCACTTGACGATCTTTCTGGAATACAAACAAAAAAACGAATCGAACTACACTTAATGGTACGTAGACCACATGAATACATACAACGTATTGCACTTCTCAAAAAAAAGCCATGGTGCGTTATTATTCATTCAGAAAGTTGCTCTCAATCTGAAGCAGAACTTTTATTTAAAAAACTGCGAGAACTCAATATCAAAATAGGAATTGCCTGCCTCATTAAAACTCCTATTTCCTTAATTCTCTCTCTTGCAAAAGAAGCAGACGTAGTTGTTATCATGACAGTTAAGGCAGGATTTGGCGGGCAAGAAATGCATGAAGAAGCACTCAAAAAAGTTGCGAGATTACGCGAACTCTTTCCTAACAAAGACATAGAAATTGACGGAGGAGTAAATACACAAACCATTCGCCTATGTCAAGACGCTGGAGCTAGCACAGTTGTTGTAGGCAGCACAATATTTCAAGCAAAAAGCGCAGCAGTGGCATTACAACATTTACGAGAAGTAGTGCTTCAAAGAGGATAAATCTATAAAACAGCAGCTCATTTCCCCTCTTTATGACTCAACCTGACTTTTATGCAACACTTCCATTTGTAACTTCATTTGAGGATATCACTAAGCTCAAAAAATACAGGCCGGTTCCAAAAAGCTGGCATGTTATAATAACTGACATTAAAGGTTCAACTGAGGCAATTGCGCAAGGAAAATATAAAGACGTGAACACAATCGGCGCATTTTCCATAATCGCAGTTCTCAATGCAGTTGGAAACTTAGAAATTCCGTTTGTGTTCGGTGGAGATGGTGCCACAATGCTTGTACCTTCAGAAGTACTTGAACCTGCAAAATCTGCATTACTTGCAACGAAAACACTCGCTAAGGACATGTTTGAAATGCAACTTCGCGTTGGTATAGTTCCAGTTGAGGATGTTCTTGCAAGAAACGTAGAACTCAATATCATGAAGTTCCGAGCGTCGCAATTTTATCATCAAGCAATGTTCAATGGCAATGGCGTGTCTCAAGCAGAAAAAATGGTCAAAGCAGAAGACTCAAAATACGAACTCAAAGCCACAAATCCAAACGCAGACTATACCGGTCTTGAATGTAGATGGCAAGACATCTATTCTCCGTATGGTGAAACAGTAAGTATCATTGTCAAGGCAACAACTGACAACAATAAACATGATAGCGATGTTTACAAGAAAATTCTCGAAGCAATTCATGAAACGTACGGCACTGATGAAGAATTCCACCCTGTTGCTGCAAATCAGCTTCGTCTCATGATCAATGCAAGAAAAAGCGCAGAAGCAAATGTTCGAGCTCACGGAATTATTGGGAGAACCCTCTACAGAATCAAAGTTCAAATTACTTGCATTGTAGCATCACTTATGATGAAAAGCGGCATTCGCATACGAGACTTCAATCTTGCATTGTATAAACAATTACTTATCGCAACCACAGATTACAAGAAATTTGATGATGTCCTTCGCATCATCATGGCAGGCACGAAAGCACAGCGCGAACAACTTACACTTCGATTGGAAACAATGCGGAGCAAAGGACTTTTGGTGTATGGCATACACGTTTCTGATCGAGCGCTCATGACCTGCCTTGTATTTGAACGCTACGGCAAACAAGTACACTTTGTAGACGGTGCAGATGGCGGATATGCAATGGCTGCTAAACAAATGAAGATGCAAATGAAGAAAGCACGCCACCGCCCGGATTTGAACCGGGGAATCCCTTGCGAGAAACGGGATTAGCAATCCCGCGCAGTACCAGGTTGTGCCACGGTGGCTTTGGATTAATCTTGCATGCGTAAGCAATTACTGTTTATGAACTTGCTGCTACTGTGGCGACCTTCAACCAGAGTTGAAGTGTATGCCACGGTGGCAGAAAGGGAGAGAGTTCCTTATTTGAAACTTCCATTATTGTGACTTATAAAACTAACGTTTGTTGAGTGAGTCGCAACGAACTCGCAAACGTTATAGAAACCTTTTTATTCTAAATACGTGAAATAGTTCGAATAGAGGTGTTTTGGATGAAACAGAGTAACAAACTGGATGGAAAGGTAGGAAGTTACGTTTTTCTAGCAGCAATTGCTGTAGCAGTTCTCGCAGGACTCATGCCCGGGTTTGATCAACAAGTATGGGTAGGTTCCACACTTGCAATCCTCGGACTTATTGTTGGATTACTAAATATTACTCGTGCAGAAAGCGTGGAATTCCTCGTTGCATGCATTGCGTTACTAACGGTGTCAGGCGCACTTGTGGTTTTGCCCTGGGTTGGTTCAATGCTTGATGCAATAATGAGACACTTAGTTAGTGTTGTTGCACCAGCAACCTTAATTGTAGGGATCAAACTATTGTATGAACTTGCGCGCGATTAACATTTCGTTCTTTTTTATTTTGTGTTTTAAAAAAAACGGGAGAACAACCATGAAACAATATGACAATAGACTCGCAGCAACACTTGCTGCAAAACACAAGAATGATTATTCAAGTGTTGTAAAATGGGTAGTATTCATGATTGCGATCGCATCTGTGCTCAGCTTAATCAGATAAAAAATTAAGGAGGATGATGGACATGAATTGGGAACAATTAGTGCCGATTGGTGCTGGACTTTTTCGTAGCATTGCAGGGTGGCTTGAGAATGCAGCTGAAGATGGAGTTATCAGCAGTTTTGAATGGACGCTGTTAGGTGCTACAATATTTCGTGTCGTCGTCTTGAGTGTGAGTGCAGTTTACGGTTTGGGATTGGATATTCCTTCTGCTGCAGGACTTGCAGTTGGAATTGATTTTGTGCTCAGTAAACTTCATAGCACATTCAAGAAGAAATAGCAAGCTTTTTTTTTACTTTCTTTTTTATTAAAATTCTCGCAAACGAACCCATGTCTTAAATTATTTCAAAACTCTCGCTTTGTTTTAACGTCACTATTTTTACTCCTGGAAGTACTGTTTCAATGCCTTTTATCATTCGCTCAAGCAAGAACTGTTTAAGTGCTGCGTCATGGCAAGGAATGACGATATCTGGCATAAGAAGTCTTGCCATTTTCGCACTTTCGATTGGAGAAGCGTAAGGACCGATTGGAAGAAGAACAACTCTGCAGTCTATTCCGTGAATTGTTGTTGAGTCTCCAGGATGCAAAAATGTTCCATCGATTAGGAAGGCAGTGTTTTCTGGTAATTTGGCAAATATAGGAACGTGCTGGCAGTTGATTGCGTGAATGTCAAAATCATGAACACTCCGCGTATGACCACCACTTATTTCTTCACAAGGAATCTTGTTTTCTGCCAGAACTTCGCATACTTCGTGATTTGCAAGTACTAGCGTTTGCTTCTTTATTATTTTCTTGAGTGCTGCAGGATCGCAATGGTCTAGGTGTGTGTGCGTTATAAGCACAACATCAGGTGTTGGAATGTCTTCTGGCTTGAGAATTCCTTCAATAAAACAAAACGCACCCGGGTCGATTAGTAATTTTTCCCCCTCTTTTTCCAGCATGAAACAACTATGACCAAACTTGGTAATGCGCATGTCTTTAGAAAGTGACAGGAGTTTAAAATACTGTCGACATAAACGCATTTACATCTTATGAACAGTCTTTCTCACACAAAGCTATTAATACGGGTAATTGAATCTCGCATGAACAGTATTGGAACTATTCATGAAGATCCCTAAATCAGCCCAAAAAGTTTTTGAAGGAGTCCTATTTAATGTCTACCATTGGCAGCAGAAAATGTTCGATGGAACAACGCAAACATTTGAAATGATTTCTCGAAAACCAAGTGTTGATGTTATTGCAACTGTTGGAAACAACATCCTCCTCTTACAGCAGGAGCAGCCCACAAAACCTCTGTTTCCCTCTTTGCCTGGGGGTATGCTTGAAGAAGAAGAGAGTCATAAGATTGCAGCAAAACGAGAACTCTTGGAAGAAACAGGATATTCATCCTCCAAATTGAAGTTACTTTTCGAGTGGGAAGGGAAATCAAAGGAATTCTTTCATGAATGCACATTTGTTGCACGAGAATGCAAAAAAGTGCAGGAACAACATCTTGACGGAGGAGAGAAGATACGAGTAACCCTTGTGTCCTTTGATGATTTCCTTCAGTCTTGCAGAAATCCCTTGTTCACAGCGCCACTTGGTCTCAAATTTATCATGTATGAAGCATTGTTAGATGAGAAAAAGAAAGAAGAATTACGAAAGATGATATATGGTTAATTTCTTTAGTTCTGTGTTTTTCATACAGAAATTTTGAAGAGAGCTAATGGATACTTCCAATGTACTTTTTAGCTTGAACTACTTCTGATACGCAACTTTTCACGCTCAACAGTTCTCGGATCAACAACATACATCCAACAATGCTCTGCAGTCACATTAACTCCTCTTTCTCCAGCGGCAGAGGTAGGCTCCCAAGGCATGTACGTTCTTCGTAACCCGAATTGCGCAGTTAATGCATAATATGCTATGATTGCTGTGTGAGATTGCCATCTTTTTCGCTCGTTATTTGACGTTTCATTACTTCTTTTCGCATCAATTTCGGTGAGTGCAAGGATTTCTTTTGCAATATCAACGTATTTACTTCTGAACTCTCCAGTCCACGAACAAAAATCATCCAGAAGATAGTTGTCTTTTTCTGCAGTTCTAACATTTACTGCACCAAAATATGCGTCATTTTGTCGAAGGAAATCTATGTTTGCGTGGAATGCTTTTTTATCAATATCCAATCCCGGGGCAATGATTGCCTGAAGTATCGGCTTTTTTGTGTTCATCCTCGATATTGCGGCGAGCGTTATTGCATCACCACCAGAGAATGGATTAGCAAATTCTGACTCTGAACTCGCATCCTCGCAACGCATGATGAGACTATCACCTCCCGTATCAACAAAGAAAAGAGCGTCAAAGTTCCGAATCACATACGTTAACGTACGTGCTAATTCGTTTGGATTATCCACGCCGCTTTTTCTACTAGACATCAAAAGAACATCTTCATTCAATAAACGTGCCAGGGTAGCTTCAGGATATCTGCCTTTTCCAGGAGCGGTTGTTACCTCAATTTGAGTATGTGGTGTAATACGGGTGACGCTTCTCGCAACGTATTCTGCATCTTTGAAAAAACGATATTCAGCAGATCTCACTGAACCAAGTGTGACAGAATGCCCTTCTTCTTTCAAGGCAAAATATAACGGAAGCGCGCTAACAAGATCAAGCCCACCACCCATACCGGAAAC
>JAHFPE010000152.1 GCA_023261345.1 Candidatus Woesearchaeota archaeon | reverse complement strand
TGAGTCTCTCAAGTATTCGTCTGCGTTCAAGAAATTCTTTGGTGAGTGTAGATTGCCCTTCAAGGTGCATAATGTCAAATACTATTAATTGAACAGGAAATTTTGTTGCAAGAATTTCGATATCGTATTTTCTACGTATGCGTTGGGAGATAGTTTGGAATGGTTGTGGTTTGTTTGTTGTTGGATCAATTCCTACTGCTTCTGAATCAAGGATGAATGCTGATGCAGGTATGTGTTCGACGACCTTAACAACGTCGGGAAACTGTGCTGTCACGTTTTCGAGTCTGCGCGTAAAGAGGGTAATTGTGTTGTTGGACTTATGAATTTGGAGTCGAAAGCCATCAAATTTGTATTCAAATGCTGCTGGTTTTCCAACTGTTTCAAATGCAGAGGCGACGTTTTCTGCTTTCGGGTAGAGCATGACATTAAGGGGTTTTCCTGGCGTAAGAGTTATTTGATCTAGTAAGTTTGTGCGAACGAGTCGAATAACCTGTGCGAAATCATTGGTGATGTCAAGCGCGTTTTGTACTCGAGCAACTTCTTTATCATAATCTGTACGTACATTATCTGGTAAAACAAGGAGATTTTTTTGTGCATCGTATGAGAGGTTGAGTTTTTGTCCGTTGTATGCCCAAACAATTGCATCTCTGAGTGTTCCATCACCAAATCCGATTCGAAGGTCTTCGAGTACAGTTCGTATGATGTATTTTGCTTCTTGTGGGCTTGCATTTGAAAGAACTTCAATGAGATATTTTATTTTTGTGTCTACTGCTTTTTGTCCTTCAATAAATGCAGTTTTTTGCAGTATCGCAAAGACTTTTTGTGTTGAAAGTGGCTCGGTAAATAATGTTGCCTGTCTTTTTTTGTTAAGAAGTGCCTCTGCTGCATCTCCAAGATTGCCTGTTTTTTTCCATTGTGAAATCACTGCTTCTTCTTCAATTCCAGCTGCTCTCGCAAGTGCTTTAATGACGATCTTATCCGCTATTCCAAGTTTGTGTTCATCCCATGTGGGAAAGATTTTTCCTTCGATAAGAAGTATGCTGCTTTCGAGTTCATCATCAGGAATTTGTCGAATGACATCTGCAAGATACTTTGTTTTTTCTAATCGTTTAGTTGTACTGTCGAGCTTTTCGTAAAGCTTAACCAATTTGATGTAGTCCATGTTCTTATCTTAGTGTCGTCGGGAGAATTTAAAGGTAACGTTAGCAAGTTCGTTAACTGTTGTTCGATTACTCAACAAACCTTAAAACATTACGACAACCTACGTTAAATTTACGAAATATACAAAAGCATAACTCCACCTACAATTAGGATTATTGCTCCGAGTTTTGGTAGTAACATCCTATCTTTAACTGGAATTCTAAGTTTTGTTGCAAGAGCACGTTCAAACATGAGTACTGCAACTGGCTGAATTGCTGCAACCGATGATACTACAGTAACAGGTAAACTCGTCAAGGCAAAATAGAGCGTGCCGATTCCGCCAAACACAAATACCACACTCAAAAATGCGTATGGCAAATTTTTGAATTCCTGAATGGAATTTTTTTGTATGTTTTTCGAAAATAAGAAAAGAGACAAACAGCACCCGAGTACTACTTCACTTATGGCAAGTCCGTGCCAAGGAGAAATTGTTGTTGTTCCAAGCTTTATCATAAACTCCTGCAATGCACTGGAAAAAATCACTGCCACAATGAACCAAATGCTTGTTTGCAAGTTGATTTTTTTCATTCTCGTGTATAGCAAGAAAATTCCCATCAAAACTAGTGCCATTCCAAGATAACCAAACCATGACAATTGTTCTCCAATGAAAATAAATGAAAGGACTGCTACGAGAACGGGATACAAATATACTAACCCAATGACATGAGTTACATCTTCCCTCTTTAGTAAACGAAGATAAAATACAGTACCAACTGCATATGCAATACCTGCAATTGCAGGAAAGAAAAGCATGGATGGATGTATTACAGACCAATCTAAAACTAGCGCAAGCACGACCCCAAATATGAAGTTTGCTAATCCAAACACTGGCAAATACGTGATTTCATTCGTTACTTTTCTTGAAATTATGTACTTATCAATGAGATTTGTAGCTGCCCAAAAAAGTGGAGATAGAAGAGCAAGAAAGAATGCGTAGTTCATACACAAAGTTTGGCGTGTGAGTTCTTAAGCGTTTCCTCCTAATAAACACAAGTCTCAAATAGTTGATTCGATTGCAATAACGTATGCTGCATCATGGGGAAATCAAAAAATGACATTACGTATCTGTCTTGTGAGCGATTTGCATCATGGAAAAGACAATTTGAGAAGAGAGTTCGGTGATGGCTCTCATGGTTCTAAAGCAATAAATTTACTCAAAAAAGTAATGCTAAAAAAAGAAAATTCCGGCCCCATCATCTCACTAGGAGACATGATTCGTGAAGAGAGTAAGGCGATTGATACCAAGCGATTAATTGAAGTGCGTGAGCTTCTCGGAAAAAACGCAAAAGTTGTAATTGGCAATCATGACGTGAAATTTCTAAATGACAAAGAGATAAAGAAGTGCCTGAACATTTCTCGTTTTTATTACTCATTCATTGCTCAACAGGTACAATTCATTGTTCTATATTCGTGGGCGCGTAAGCGTAATGGAAAATATGGTGATGTTGTAATTAAGAAAAGACAAGTAAAATGGCTATTCAGTACTCTTGCAAAAGCAACTCTGCCAGTAATAGTACTTAATCATTATCCTCTTGATGAACAGGACATAACAGGTGTTCCGTATGAGGAATTTTTCCGCAAGTGTCCGCACAGAATTGCTGTTGCGAACCGTTCACACATCCGAAAGA
>JAHFPE010000151.1 GCA_023261345.1 Candidatus Woesearchaeota archaeon | reverse complement strand
TTTTCAGCGCCACTAAGTACGAGAATGCATCAACTCGAACTCATTCCAGGAGTTGGAAAAAAGCACATGTGGGAACTACTTGAAAAACGTGCTGAAAAACAATTTACGAGCTTTGCAGACTTGAAAGATCGTGTACGACTTCTGCCAGATCCTGAAAAAGCAATTGTGCGACGCATACTGAACGAAATAGAGGGTAAAGAAAAGCATAAACTCTTTGTTGAATCTTAATATGTTGAATAATAAGATAGAGAAGTAACTGCGCTTAAGCGTTAGTGTCTGTATTATTCGTTTCTTATGTCTTCGCGTATGAAGATTTCCTCAAGCTTTCAGACCGGCGCAGCCGAAGTTTTTTCGATAAAATAAGGAAGTACTGCTAAGCGATCAATACTTCTTAGATCTGTTGCTGATGCGGGTTGAGTTTCAATTGCACGTAAAAGTGATTCTCCGGTGTGCCTTGAAACGCCCATGTACACGCGTTCAAGCGGCTTTGAAGGCACTCGAACTCCAGTTAAGTTCAGAAATTCAGGAGATACAATCGCTTCAAGGAATGCCTCGTACGGTTTGTCTGGGGTTTGTATTATTCCGTCTCTTGAGATAACTACTGCTAAATCCCCCCTGCATTCCCTGGGAATTTGTCCTCCATAATATGCTTGCATTTTTAGTTAGAATTCACGCCTCTTTTTAAGTCTACGTTTGGCTAGTCTTTCTTCCTTATCTTATCCCATATCAAAAGAAAGAGTCCGACAAGTACAATTAAAGCAACAAAAATGTATGCTGCGCCTACCACTCCTTCTTGGGGAGTTGGCGGCACACAATCTTGTTGAATAACAGGAGTTTCGTTTGCATTACAAACTTCAGCACAGGTGCGTCGCTGTGTTTTATTCACGCAAGTAGTCCAGTCTGTGCAATTATCAACGCAAACAACAGCAACAGTAGAAATATTGTTTGAGTCTGTAGCATGCGCTGCAGCAGAATCTGCAATTGATGACGTTGTAGACGCATTTGATTGTTCGTTTGCAGATGCAGAAATATTTGTGATAGCACCGGCAGATATTCCATTCTCTTGAGAGGAAATGTTTTGAGATGAAGTATTTGATGCATTATTCGAAGAATTCTCGGTTGGAGGTTCAACATCAGTTGGTCCTTCAGGTAGTGCTTCTTTGTTTTTTGATGCGAGTGTTTTGTTCGTTATGCTTATCATGAATAGTCCTGTGCTGTTTGTTTCTGTTTCAAAATACGCGTATCTGCCAGTCACAGTTGTGAAATTCTTGATCCATTTTGAAGCTAATTCTTCTACACTTTCATTTGTGAAATACCTATAGACGGCAACTTGTTCTGCTCCAGCGTTTGCATCCATCCAGTTCATGTTTACTCGAAATTGAATTCTTGCATACGTCAAGTTTGAAGGAGTAACGCTGCGAAAGCTCATCCGCCAACCATCATCCACGCTTGCCGCAAGAGGAATGTATCCAAGAGGAGTTTGAGTTGCATTGAGAAATATTCTTGGAAAATCAATATTTCCACTCTTGTTTGCAGAAATTGCAATGAAGTGTACTTCAGAAACTCGTAGAGCAATATACGGAACTAATAATCCAGTTTCAACACCGCTTGCGACACTTTCAAATTTTGTTTCCCACTCAGCCAGATTATCATCAATTTGAGCGTGCACAAAAGGAACGAGCATGATAAGGAGAACTACAAATGCAAGGTAGTTGATGTGTTTCATAACTGGCTAGCCAGAGCAGATACTTATAAAAGTTCTGTCTTCTAAATTAGTGAAGACTTCAGTAATTCTTATTGCATTCCTGTTCAAAACTGTAAAGTTGTTGATAATACTTCTACAAGTAATACTCCTGCAAGAGGGGTGATGCACTATCGAACGTTTCAATATCGCAGAAGAATGACAATCTTTATTAATCCCTTCGAGTATTTTCCGTTGTAGGAGAGAAAAAGAACCTAAATAATGTTGGAGCAGTGCGCCATTTTAGAGTGCACGTTTGCAACTATCTTTTCACCATTATGACTAAAGGAATGAAGCCGTCGCTTCGCGAGAAAAAACGTTATGTTGCAGTTGAAGTGCTTTCTTCAAGAGAGATTACTCGAGATTTGCGACGAATTATTCAAGAGAGTTTTCATGAATTTGTGGGAACCTTTGGTGAGGCTAGCGCTGGACTGCAGTTCGTAAAAGATTGTTGCTCATCAAGTACATATGTTTGTAGAGTGAATAACCTGTGGGTTGATCATTTGAAAGCGTCACTCTTGTTCATTAACACAGTTGAACAGGAACCGCTCATTGTGCGCTCAGTTTGCACAAGCGGTATCCTGAATAAATTATTAGAAAGAACAAAAACAAGAGAGGCAAACGTGAGACAACGTACCAGTAGTACTGCTGTTTCGGAGGAAAGACAATGGTAAGAAAAGAGGATGAAGCAATGCAGCCAATTCCGCACCAATTAATGGGGTATGATCGCGCAATAACAATGTTCAGCCCAGATGGTAGGTTATTACAAGTTGAGTACGCAAAAAAAACTGTTCGTCAGGGAAGCACTGCAATTGGTATGGTCTGTAAAGATGGTGTGCTATTTGTTGCAGACAAACGAATCATGGATAAACTCATCATTCCAGAAAGCGTTGAAAAGATTTTCCAAATAGATGATCACATCGCAGCAACTGCAAGTGGTATTTTGAGTGACGCAAGAGTACTTATTGAACGCGCGCAAGTGCGCAGTCAACAGCATCGGGTAACGTACGACACGCCAGTTGATGTTGTTACGATTGTAAAGGACGTTTGCAGTTTGAAACAAATATGCACGCAAAGCGGAGGGCTTCGCCCATTTGG
>JAHFPE010000014.1 GCA_023261345.1 Candidatus Woesearchaeota archaeon | reverse complement strand
ATTACGATTGGTAGTATGAAGTTATTCGGCATCCAAATCATCAGGTTAATAAAATAAGAGACAGAACTAAAACGCATGCCGCGATGGCACAACCTGGTACTGCGCCACCCTGGAAAGGTGGTTCCCGCAAGGTCGCAAAAACCCGAGCTGGTTTTTGAGACTCCTAAAAACAGGGGTGCTGATGTTGGAGGAATTAAAGACATAGATTCTTAAATCACAATTTCTTCTCTTCTGAAATACCACGGTGGGACAACTTAGTACTCCGCAAGACTGGAAATCTTGTTCCCGCAAGGGTTTCCCAATTCATGTCGGAAATTCTCAGGGAATAAACCTTTATAATGTGTGAGAATTTCTGAGCACATTGAAGTTGAGCATGATTTGCTGCCATGGCACAACCTGGTACTGCGCCACCCTGGAAAGGTGGTTCCCGCAAGGGTTTCCCGGTTCAAATCCGGGTGGCAGCGTTGCTCAACTTCAATGAATCTGGGCCGTGGCGTTATTGAAAAGGTTACCTGTTTTAATGAGGTTTCCCAGTTCA
Source organism: Candidatus Woesearchaeota archaeon (assembly GCA_023261345.1). Lineage (GTDB taxonomy): Archaea > Nanobdellota > Nanobdellia > Woesearchaeales > ARS49 > JAHFOI01. Next base: position 8,607 of record JAHFPE010000014.1, on the reverse strand, counting down.
AATCCGGATCGCGGCGTTATTGCTTGGGCGAAGCGATTCTTGCATCGATTGATTGACGGAGTTGAACCGGGCTCACCTACGAGCAGCAGTGAAGTTGGTTTCTGCCCAGTGCAAATCTGGGTTTTTACGTTTGTGTGTCTCATTAAAGTTCTCTATTTCAATTTTCATTACCGAAACAATTTAATACCACCTTTCGAAACCAATTATTATGGTTTGGATTCACGCAGCTGCACTTGGTCTTCTAGGAGGATTAGTTCGTGCATTGATGGGACTTGTAGATGCAATTGAACACAAGCGAAGAATTATTTGGTTCTTTTTCTTGGTGACTCTTGTTGAGTCTGCGTTAATTGGTGGGATTCTTGGCGGACTTCTAAACGGTTCGCCGCTCTATAACTTTTTAGCAGGTGTTGGGGGCACGTGGCTCCTTGATCACGCAGGTAGGATGTTTAGAATAATGCCAATAAAGATTGGACAAAAATGAAAAGTTCTTTAAAAAAGTAGCGAACACGATTTAGTATTGTAATTAATCATAACACATTTTTAGTTGTATCCGCTCATGCAACAACTTTGGTTATTCTTGTTTCCTCACTTGTAGCTCGTCGTTGTTCAGTTAAATCATAATGTTCTACTCTTCGTCCGAGTTCTTTTGTTAAGAACGCTCCTGATCTTTCGTTTTGTAGCGCTTGCTGTAATTGATCTGCAAATGTGTATCTATCTTCTGGTTTTTGTGCAAGGCATTTTAGGAGAATGGATCGTAATTTGTGTGGAACAATAGAGAGTAATCGCTCTAGTTCTTCAGTGGAAGAAATTGCAATAGACGTGTGCGGTTTTTCAGTCGATGATAATGGAAAAGTGCCTTCAAAAAAATCGCTTCTCATGAAGAAGAGTTTTGCGAGCGTACTTCCTAAACTCCAAAGATCTGTAGCAGGAGAGATTCTTCTATAACGTTCTGGCATGAGTGATTCTGGAGGCATATAACCTAAAGATCCATTAGTCCACGTTGGGGGGTTGACGTTGTATTCTTCTTCTAATTGTGAGATACTAAAATCTATGAGATTGATGCTTCCGTCGAATCCAATGATGATATTCTGTGGTTTTATGTCGCGATGAATAATCCTACTTTTACCTTTTTTTGAGTCATATTGTTGCGTGTGCAAAATCTTAAGATGCTCACACATTCCAATTCCAACTTCAAGAGCGAGCATATCTACGTCACGATCGTTTTTTAGTTCATAAATGGCAAGTGCTTCAAGGTTAATTCCTGGAATATAGTCTAGTATTAGTGTTGTTGTTTCAAGAGTTTCGTGAAATTCTCGAGGTTGTTGATTCCAATGTTTTCCAAGTGCCGCAAGAATTCTCTCTTCGTAACTTCCGCGTGCAATTTCGGTGTTCTCTTTATGTTTTATCAGAACTCTCTCAAGACTTCCAGGTGGTTTTGCCAAATAATTTCCAGAACAATTTCCAGAATAATATCCAAGAACACGCTCTACGTTATGACCGTGGATTATGATTTCTTCATGAGGGTTTAACTCTGTCATGTATTCACTCGCAGTTACTAATTGCCAGGGACTTTTTAACTCTCACTCCCACGTTCATGTAACCTTTTCACAAGTTACCAAGTTCGCAAATAAAAGAACTTGTGAATGCTACATTTAAAAACCACCTGCTCCTCAAATAGGTGTATGTCTCAATCCCTCGTTACTGGCGGTGCTGGCTTTATTGGAAGTCATCTAGTTGAAGCGCTTCTTGCTAAAGGAGACTCAGTTATCGTGATTGATAATTTGAGTACTGGTTTTAAGAAAAATCTTGCATCAGTTGCGCAGAGTATCAAGTTTGTCGAGGGAGATATTTTGAAAGCAGATCTTCTTGAATTACTTCAAGATGTTGATATTGTGTTTCATCTTGCGGCAATATCAAGTGTGCAGTATTCTATTGAGAAGCCAACAGACGTTTTGCAGAATAATGTGATGACGACAAGTAAGTTACTTGAAGCTGCACGCATTGCAAAAGTGAAGCGCTTTGTTTTCATTAGCAGTGCTGCAGTGTATGGCGATGCTGCAGAACTTCCGGTGCATGAACATGGTATGCTAAAACCGTTGAGTCCGTATGCCTTAAGTAAGGTTTGGGGAGAACAGCTTTGTTTGCACTATTGGGAGCAGGGACTAGAGACAGTTAGTTTGCGCTTATTTAATGTGTACGGTCCACGCCAAAATCCAACGAGCGAATATTCAGGTGTGATTTCCAAGTTTGTTGCTATTATGCGTGAGGGAAAGCAACCAAAGATTTTTGGAGATGGAAGTCAAACTCGAGATTTTGTTGCAGTGCAGGATACTGTGCGGGGAATTATTCTTGCTGCAGAAGCTCCTCTTGCTGCTGGAAGAACATTCAACATTGCAACAGGAACTAGCACGAGTATTCTCGATTTAGTTTCTGCAATTAATAACGTTCTTCAAACGCAAATCGCGCCAGTTCACATTGGTCCAAAGGAAGGGGACATCAAACACAGTCTAGCTGATATTCGATTAGCAACATCTCTACTAAGTCATTCACCTGCGTTGAGTTTTCTTGATGGATTACACCTGCTTGTGAAACAGAAATAGCCCAAGATTTTTAAATCACGTAAAAATAGAAGAATGAAGTGAACTGTATGATTGCTAAAGTTGCTAAACAGGTCTGGTTATTGAATCCTGAAGCTCACATCGAAGAATCTAATAATGGTGCTGCAAGAGTTTTTTATCAGGGAGCAATGGGTTATTTTTTTGGCGGAAAAAGATTTGACGCATCGCGCACAGTAAGTGATTTTCTAAGGGACAGTGTGGATGTCAAATGGTTTGTGCAGCCCGAAGTTTTGATTCCAGACAGAAAAGAAGAACATCCCTGTGTCTTTGATGGGACGTGGAAGAAATATACTACATCTGGCTTGTACGTGCGTGCAGGAAGGGAGAGTGTGGTTCTTGCTTCTCAAACCGGCAATCCAAAAACTACGTGGTATCATCGCTGGCAACAGTATGGCACCAACGAAGACAAATTAGTTTATGTAGGTGTTTCAAAGCTCGAGCGAAAAGCGCATGAATCTGCAATGGAGTTAATTGAAGAATTCGATAAGGTTGTAAACCAAAACTATCATTCTTCAAGATGTCCGCCATAAAAATACAAAAAATTTTTCGGAAAATTGCCGTAAACTGACGCGGAATTGATTACGATTCTTTCTGAAGTTTATGTGTGTTACTTTTTCGCTCTCTAAACTCCCGTACAATCTTCTGTACTTCTTCTGGCCATTTCTTTATTTGTTCTTGTATTTTTGCAAGTTCTTTTTCGAATTCTTGATGTACATCTTCTCCTTCAAGTATTTTGCCAATTTGTCGTTGTATGAATACCGGTGTATCTTCAAGGTTCCAAATGAGGTGTTTAAGTCTCTCGCGCGTTTCTGATTTCTCTTCTATTTTTTTTTCTTGCTCCGCTTCCCAAAATGAGTTGTATTCAAAATCTTCCACCGTAACTCCAGGCAGTGGAGGAGACTCTGTTTTTCCTATTTTTGCAAGTACCATTTGGTGCATTCGCTTTAGGAATTCGTGTTTTTCTTCTATGCGAAGCACATCAAGACTTCCTTGAAATGCAATACTGAATGCAAATGGAGTTGGTAGCCGCGTGTCAATTGAGTCAATGCGAATTGTTCCTTTTTTTATTTCTTCAAGGACAAACTTTGTGTTTTCTATGTCCATGAGATCTTCAAGGCATTCTCGTTTTGCTTCTCGAAGTATTGTGAAGTCATTGCTTATTCGTTTGAGTGCGCTCATGAGGATTTGGCTGCCAACTTGTTGCCTGCCAACATGTTTTTGCGTGCCAAGGTAATTTCGAAGTATCATAAATGAACGTGTGGCACAATGCCTAAATCTTCGTCGATAAACTTCTGAAGTTTCAATTGCTATTTCCATAATTTTGCGAAGTTGCGCAGGTTCGAGCGAATGGAGTGCATTTTTTGCATCAGAAAGAGTAATTCCACTAACAAAGAATCCGTTGTCATTCATTCCTATTTCTACATCTTTGTGTAGCACTTTTCCGCACACAAATGCTATTCCTCGAGAAAGGCAATCATTTACTCGTCTGCCAAATAGTGCGTGAAAAACAATTTTTGAATCAACTTTCGTACCGGTGTCTGTCTTGACGTGTTCTAAGAGAACAAGTGTGTCGCTCGGTATGCGTTTTGCGTATGCGTATTGTTCGCTAAAATAATGATGGATCGCAATTGCAGTTGTGTCATTCACTTCAAGATATTCTCGAATAAATGAGATTGTATCATTTCTTGTTCTTGTAAGATGGAATTTTTCTGCAAGAAGCCGTCTAAACTTTCCAATTTCTAAACTAAGATCAAAACTAAGTGGTAGCATTTCGCTAATCCACGAGGGAACCGTCGGGGGACGGTTTGTTGTTGCAGTTACTTGCGCAACTGTTCCTCGCGCAAAGCGGAATTGATAAGTTTCTCCACCCAACACAAAAACATCACCTGCTCGCAAGCGTTCGAGAAATTGTTCATCGAGTGTTCCAACAATATGATCTCCAACTTTGACTGTGATGAATGTTTCATCTGGAATTGTTCCAACGTTAGTCATATAAATTACTCGTGCGAGCTTTCCGCGTTTTCCAATCATGCCATCGTTACGCCAAATTCTTGCGTAGATGTGGCGTTCTTCAAGAGAAACAAATTCTCCTGCAAGATACTTGAGTATGTCCGCAAAGTCGCTCCGTGAAAGATTGGAATAACAGTAACTGTTGCGAATAACTCCAAATAATTCTTCTTCATTCCACACTTGTTCTATTGCCATTCCAATAATTTGTTGCGCGAGAACATCTAAACAATTTGTTGGAATGTGTAACTTGTCAATCTTTCGTTCTCTTGCTGCTTTCACAAGTACTGCACACTCAACAAGGTCATCTCTATCCATGACAATAAGACGTGCGTTTACTGTTTGATTTAGTCGATGTCCACTTCTTCCTGCGCGTTGAAGAAATCGTGCAACGCTTTTTGGGCTTCCAAGGCATAGAACGAGGTCGATATAGCCAATATCAATGCCTAATTCAAGACTTGTGCTACTCACAACGCATTTTAGTTTTCCAAGTCGTAATTGTTCTTCAATGTTGTGGCGTGCTTCTTTTCCTAAACTGCCATGATGTGCTCCAATGAGCCCAGCATATTTTTTTGGAAATTTGAATTTGAGATGATCAACCACTCGTTCTGTTGCGCTTCTTGTATTTGTAAAAATAAGTGTAGTTCTATGTTGCGAAACAAGATCATCAATAAGTTGATACATTGCTGTGTGCAAACCAAGATGATCTGTTTCTATGAGGTCAGGTACTGGACTCATAACTTGTAAGTCCATATTTTTTAGAAATTGCACATCAATAATGTTGCATGAACGAGTGCTTCCAACAAGAAACTTTGCGACTTCTTCGATTGGGGCTACAGTTGCTGACAAGCCAACTCTGCACATTCCCGGGCTCAAGTATTGCAAACGTTCTAAACTAAGTGATAGATGCACTCCACGTTTGTTTTCTGCTAGTGCATGAACCTCATCAATAATACACCATTGAACATTTCGAAGGTATTCTCTGAATTTTGGACTGCAAAGAAGAATCGCAAGACTTTCTGGAGTTGTGACGAGAATATGCGGCGGAGTTTTTGACATTTTTTGTCGTTCAGTTGTGCTCGTGTCTCCTGTTCGAACAGCAACTCGTATGCCAAGGTCACGTTTTGCAAGAATTCCCATCTGGGAGAGCGGCTCAAGTAAGTTCTTTGCAATATCATTATTCAACGCTTTAAGTGGGCTGATGTACACGCAGTAAACTCTGTTTTCAAGAACGCCTTTTGTGCTCGAGTCCACAAGCTCATTTAAAACGCTCAAAAAACCTGTGAGTGTTTTCGTTGCGCCTGTTGGAGCAGAGATAAGCACGTTTTCTCTTGAATGTACAGGAATAACACCAAATAATTGCGGTAAAGAAAACGAAGAGAATCGCTCATGAAACCACTCTCGAATCACAGGATGAAGAATTGCATCTACATCTGTGGGTGATCTTGGTGTTTCAAGTACGCGAATTTGTGACACATAATAATGCAGCGTTTGATGTATTATAAACGTAGTGTGAGAGTTGGCGATATCTAAAAGATCCCTTCTTGCGAGTGCGGGGAAGCGTTGTTGTGATGTATTGAAGGACGCCGAGCGCAGGTTCATTACTGGAATTGTGGTAGTGCCCGCTACCATCAAAGACTATAACTGTTCATAGAATCAAGCTAGCATGAATACGTATCTATTGAATGTTGGCTTGACAGTTTGGGCAGATGATGAGTGTACGTGGACTCTTGGGAACCGCTGGAAAGTTTTCTTACGTTCAGATTCAGAAATAAATTTAGACTTGTGTGCTTGGGAACTCGATCCAAAACAATGGATAGACACTGTGTCGTTTGATATCAAGCTGGAAAAGGTCACAGAATTAGAATATCAGACCAAACGCGACTATCATCTTAGGACTCAGTACCCGAATCCCGATCTTCAAACTGGTTATTATCGAGTTCATTCTCACAAAGAAAAGGGCTCTTACCAGGGCATACCACTGAATCTTTCACATACCGCGTACGTGCGTTCTGCAACAAAAATTTTTTTACATCCACGTATTGGGCCCGAAATACCATTTGGCAGGGAAAAAAATGCTGAATCATTTTTCCTAGAGGCACTTACTGAAGAAAAATATAATTTATTCAAAGGAAAATAGTGTTAGAACATTTGTTGCGTCAAGCAAAAAGAGTTCAGAACGTAGGTCTTGGCAAGAAGTGGAGACATTACCGAACTTTTTAATATCTTCGTGAGAGTATCCCAATGTGAAATCTGAATTAAGCTTGCGGCTGAACGAATGAATTTAATATTACGCCGTTGCTTCTATAATTGCATCAGCGATTTTTTGCATGTTCTCGTTAGAAACAGTAAGAGAATACGCTTGCAATACAACTTTAACATCTTTCATTGTTAACGGAAGTACGTCGATTAACTTTAGTAGATGCTGTTCACGAAGTCTTGGTATTGCAAGTGCTTGAAGACTTTTGAGCAACTTGCTGGCTTGAGCGCTTGTTATTGAAACGTTTTGTTCAAGATACTCGAGTGTCTTTTGTGCACGATAACTCAATTCACCATCTCTCTCTTTAGTTACAACAAGCATATCCTTCACTTGTGCACAGGTCACTGCTGTTTCAGATATTAATTTACCTTTCATGCAACCCTCTTCAAATGAACAGGATGAACTATAACTATTTTGTGCTTGTTTCCATCACGAATATCAACTTCATAACACTTGCCTCGTTGGGTTTTCACAACGCCAGTAAGACCGTGAAATCTACTGTGATAGATCCCTTTCATATATGATGGTTCTAAAACAAGTGCTACCTTTTGACCTTCTTCGTATTTTGCAAGAAAGCGAGTAATACTAATTTTTCCTTTTGTGCGCCAATGCTTCGCCCAGGTTTTTCTTGTTCCTCTGCGATAGCCACCTTTACGTTTCATAGGGGAATCAACAGGTGCTTTATTTAAAAAGGTTATGGTTAGGCATAGCCAAAGATTTCTTGGGCAACAATGGCCGATCTTACCTAAAAGAATGGCAAGGCACTGCCGAACTTTTCAATAACGCCAAAAGAATAGCGCATTAGGGAGCGCATAATGACGTTTGTTTCTCAAAATGTTATAAATCAAACTAACCTCTCAAACGAATTACTTACTATTAATTTTTGTGAACATGAAGAAAACCACCAGAGCTCCAAGTATTGATGATGTTGTTGCGTTTATTAGCTGTAATGCGCCTCAAGAAGGCCAAAGTACAACCAAAAACCCATTTAGAGGTAGAAAGTTTCCGTACGAAACAGCGGATCTCGCGATTGAGGAGCTACATAAAAAAAGGAAATATCTTGATTTGGAAGCTTACGATCTTCTTGGAACAATGAGGATGTGGCATACGAGTTCAAAAGGAACAAATTATGAACTTGCAAGAAAAGCAACACGCAAACTTTTGCAAAAACTCGATTCAAAGCAAACAACTGCATCTCGTGTTGCGTTACTGCCAACAATTACGCAACACCATTTTCATCGCGTCACAATAAATCAGTACGGAACAACTCTTCACGGAATGCTCGCTGCGGTTTATGATAATTCGCCATTTTCTGGAATTAAAGATCTTATTCAACATGACGCAGATTTTGCAGAATTTAGTGATTTTCAGCAATACGATATGAAAAAAGCACGACGACAAACATGGTTTGATAAGGACAAAAATAAAAACTACCCTCTCGCCAGACTAACGACAAAACTACTTCTGCAAAAAATTAAAGAGCAAAAAGGAGATGTGTCTTGGGCAGAAATTTTACCCACAATCAGAGCAGATATGTTTCATAACACGCCAATTAATCGATACGGAACTACTCTGCGCGGCATGATTAACTTAGTGTATGCTGGCTCTCCATATCTTGCGCTTAAGGATCTTATTGAACACGATGCGGAAATGCGCAACTTTTGTTCAGTGATTGAAACAAGAAGGCACCAATAGTTTTGAATTCTTTTTTTTTGCAAAGTA
>JAHFPE010000150.1 GCA_023261345.1 Candidatus Woesearchaeota archaeon | reverse complement strand
AATGTGGTGTTTGACAATTCCTCCACCCAAAATAATGATGCCTGCTTTTTTTTGCATCCATTGCTAGATTATTCATTTGTTTTACGTCTTGTACAACATCAATCTTAAACGCTGTTCGTTTGTAGCTAAAGAAGTGTAGCATGTCTCCTATTGACCCATCAGTAATTGCGGGGCAGAATACTGGAATGTTGTGTTTTGCAGTCCAATAATAAATACTGCGTTCATCATTAATTGCTCTTCCAAGATGTGCAATAAGTTCTGATGGGTTGATAACGTGACCTGCGCGTTCCTGTGCATCTGCAAGCTTGTGTAATTCCGGAATTATGAATTTCTCAAATGCTTCATATCTGCTGTTAGGCACGAGTATGTTTCCTATTCTGTTAATTCCTTCTTTGCGCAGTTTGCTTCCTGAATTTTCAAATTCGCCAAGCAGAAAAGGTCCAAGGCACTTAATCAAATCTTCCTCTATTCCGCCAGTTGTTGTGACTATGACATCAACTAGTTTGTGCTCTGCAAGAAAACGAAATACATCACGTAGACCGCTACTAACTAAATTGCTTGTGTAGCCTAAAAAAATCGTGCATTTTTCTTCTCGCATTTTTTTGATGATTTCAATTGCGCAACTTAAGTGTGTTGCTTGAAATCCAGTTGTTGCAAATGACGCAATAATTTTTGAGTAGTCAACTCCATTATTGAAATTGTAGCCATCAACAAAACCATGCCCCGAGGGTTCTTTTGATTCATGAAATACATTTTTGTGGGCATCATTGGACTTCTTCATAAGGCACAATTGTTCATGCAGATTTATAAAGTCATGTACAAAATTCTTGTGTGTTTAAAATAGTGAAAGAAACACATTTGCCCCCATAGCTTAGTAGCCATAGCGGCTGCTTCGTAAGCAGCAGGTCGAGGGTGCAATTCCCTCTGGGGGCTCTCAATAATCTGAGGATTCTTGGATCCTCCAAATGTACGACAACTTGGAAGATTTGCGGAAATGCAAATAGGGACATTTTAACCAAAACGTATGGCAACGATTTAGGTCGCGATAGATTCACTTCGCGCGCTTCCAAAGCACATCAAAATAGTCCCTCATGCTTTTTGCCAATGATGGATTTCTAATCCATAGGGCAACATAATGATCTTTATCTGCCATACGAATCGTCACATCTGTCGAGTCTATTACGCTAAACTTTGTTGGCAAGAATTCACTTATTCGAATCTTAACTCCAATGGCTTTCCAGATCTCAAGTTTTTCTCTTTTTGCTTCTTCCTCGCTCGTAAGCATTCGTATGCGCACCCCCCTCATGGCACACGCCTTATACGCATCTATGTGAGGCTTGAATACTGAGAGTTCAGATATTGAACACCATTCACGTTTGACTTGCTTATGTAGTGCCACTGACAAACTAAGATAATTCTTATATCCTTGAATTATGCGAACACTTTCAAGGGGATCTTGGGTTTTTTGCACAGAAAAACTTCCTAGCTCTGCTAAAAGAACACTTGAACTATTCCTGAAATGTTCCAGCTCTTGCTCTTTTGTTCGAATTGCCTGATCAACAACAATTTTGGGTTCGATCGCCATAAATCGTCGCGGAATGCCATCATAAATTCTCACAAAACCCTTTTGCTCAAGAGAAGCGAGAACTGGATAAATTTTGCCGTATGGAACTTGTGAATTTTTGGCCAAAAGGTGTGCTGTAGAAATTCCAATTCTAACAAGGGCTACATAAGCCATGCTTTCATAAGTTGTCAGACCCAACGATTTAATCATACAACCTCTTAAAGTTGTTGCACATTAATAAATCTTCAGGTGATTTAATATTTATTTAAATTTATGAATCGGACAGGTGATAAAATGGAAGAAACAAAAATGCTAGCAACAGAAGCAAAAAATCTAGACCAACGAGTAGAATTTTCATGGAAATCAGTATTCCGGGGCTGGATTCAAAACCTTAAGGACGATATTGACCCCGCCATTGTCGGCGCCAAAATGGGTTTATTTGGTATCCACGCTGTGCCATCTTGGATTAGACATTCCGAAGAAGGCAAAATGAGCAGTGACAAATTGGGGCTGACCAGTATTCTTGGATTAGTTGTCGGTGGAAGCAGCATTGCAGGCTACGTGGCGCTCGGAAAGTACATTAATGCGCGCTCTGAAAGTCAAATTGGTTATGAAGTTATTGGAATTCCAGTTGCATCCCAAGCACTTTCGTGGGCGTACGAGGCGTTTCTTAAAGCTAAGAAAAGCGTGCAGTCTAGAGTGATTATGACAAGACTACAGCACACCTTTGAATCAGTTGGAAAAAATTATGATCTTTCAAATGTACAATTGGCAAAATTAATAGAAACCGAGTTGTACAATAAGCTGGAAAAAGAAATAGATTACAGAAAACGTTGCACATTAGAGAAAATTGAAGAACACCGGACTAATCTTTCAGCTGAAAAGGACGACAAGGAGCGAGAAAGACAGTGCAAATTCATTCGAACTTACGAAGAAGAAATTGCGAGTTTTGCAAAAGTACTAAAAATGTACAAACCGCTTTCCGAAAAGTACGGGAGAGAAACTGTTTTTTACAGTGCAAAAGTTGTTTTCAACGGGTTGGTCGCTGACAGCAAGCTTGGCAAAGTCTACCAATTATCGCCAGGACTTGAAACAGGACCTGAAAAGCGGAAAAAGGAAAGAGATTTGGATGAATGGCTCGAGGACGAAAGAGTGGAATTAGAAGAAGACATTCGTAATGGCTGGGGGCACGCACTTTTTGCCATTCCCGAAAGAGACTCTGCTATAAAGAAATCCATTCGTGAAGCAGTAGAACTCAAAAAAGGCCCATTAGGAGTTGAACTATTTGGAGTAATCAGTCCGGTGTACGCTGACAACGGTACAATACTTCACTATGAA
>JAHFPE010000149.1 GCA_023261345.1 Candidatus Woesearchaeota archaeon | reverse complement strand
AGACGCATCAACTGGTCCATCTGCATTTGTAGGTAAGATGTTTGCTGAAGCAGGAAGTTTTAAGATTCCGCACACAATTGAGAAGCTCAAAGATGGAATATTTTATTTGAGCTTCACGCGGGTAAAGCGTGTTCCAATTGTTATTGTACTCAAAGCACTCGGTCTATTAAAAGATGAAGAAATTATGAATGCAGTGAGTAAAGAAAAGCACTATGATGAAGTTCTCATTAATCTTTTTGAATTTATGGGCGTGAAAACGCAAGATGATGCAATGGATCAAGTTGCAAAAGTAATTGGCATTACGCAGCCAAGAGAAGTTCGTATGGAACGAGTCATCGAACTAATTGACAAATATTTATTGCCGCATATTGGTTTACGTAAAGAAGATCGAATCTGGAAGGCGCATAATTTGTGTAAGATGCTTCGTAAATACATTCTTGTTTCAAGCGGAGAAGCGCCAATAGATGACAAAGATCATTATGGAAATAAGCGCATCAAGATTTCAGGAGATCTTCTTGCTGACGTATTTAGAGTGAATCTCAAAGTTCTTATCGGCGATATGCTGTATAATTTCCAGCGCATTGTGAAACGTGGAAAATTCCCTGGTATTAAAGTTATTATTCGTGAGAAATTGCTAACAAGCAGAATTTATAGCAGCATGGCAACTGGCAGTTGGGTTGGTGGAAGAAAGGGAATTAGTCAAAGAATTCAGCGCGTGAACTTTTTGAATACTGTGAGTCACTTGCAGCGTGTTGCAAGTCCGCTCTCTTCAACTCAAGAAAATTTTGAAGCACGTGAATTACACGCAACACATTTGGGAAGGTTATGCCCAAGTGAAACTCCTGAAGGAACGCCCATTGGTCTTCGTAAGAATTTTGCTCTTCTTGCAACTGTCACAAGACGAATTGATGAAGAAGATGTATTTCGTCAATTACGTGCTGCGGGCGTTAGGATGGTGAAATAATGTCAGAAGTATATTTGAATGGAAAGTATGCAGGTGAAGTGGATAGTGGTGAAGAGTTCGCAACAAAAATACGAGAAGAAAGAAGACGAGGCGCGTTTAGCCATACTGGAAATGTGTATTATGATTCAAAGATTGATGCAGTGTATGTTGAGACTGGTAGCGGACGAACGCGCAGACCACTTATTGTCGTAAAGGATAGCCGTCCGCAACTTACAGAGCGTCATCTTTCTTCGTTACAAAAAGGTGAAATTTCGTGGAATGATTTAATTGAGCAAGGAGTTATAGAATTCCTTGACGCTGCTGAAGAAGAGAACTGCTTTATTGCATTTAGCGAATCTGAAATTACTCCTGATAACACGCACGTTGAAATTTCTCCTCTATCAATTCTTGGTCTTACGACGAGTCTTGTGCCGTATGCAAACTTTATGCCTGGCTCGCGAGTGAGTATTGCGGGAAAGAATCAAAAGCACGCAATTGGCCTTTACATGGCAAATTATCCAGTTCGTATGGACATGGACGTAAATGTGCTTCATTATCCACAGCGACCTATTGTTTCTACAATTACGCACGATCTTTCTGGTTTTGATCATCATGCGCACGGTCAAAATGTTGTTGTGGCAGTCATGTGTTATAAGGGCTACAATATGGAAGATGCAGTAATTTTGAATGAAGCAAGTGTTCAAATGGGATTTGGACGAAGTACATATTTCCGTCCTGCAAACGCTGAAGAATTACGATACAGCGGCGGACTCACAGATGAAGTTGCTATTCCTTCGAAAGACGTGAAGGGATACAAAAGTGAGAAGGATTATCGATATCTTGAGGATGATGGTATTGTGTATCCTGAAGCGCGCGTGCGTGAGGAAGATGTCATTATTGGCAAAACAAGCCCTCCTAGATTCTTAAGCAGTGTTGATGAATATTCATTATCAAGCAACATTCGAAGAGAAAGTTCAGTTGTTCTCAAGCATGGCGAGGAAGGTATTGTGGACTGCGTGCTTCTGACAGAGAATGGCGAAGGTAATAAAATGATTCAAGTTCGCATTCGTGATACGCGAACTCTTGAAATTGGTGACAAGTATATTTCTCGTCACGGACAAAAAGGAGTTATTGGTCTTATTGTTCCTGAATCAGACTTGCCATTTACTGCAGGGGGAACTGTTCCTGATGTTATCTTTAGTCCACATTCTCTTCCAAGCAGAATGACTGTGAGTCATATGCTCGAACTTTTAGGTGCTAAAGTTGGAAGTTTAGCAGGTAGGTATGTTGATGGAACATGTTTTGCTGCTGAGCCTGAAATGGCACTTCGAAATGAACTCGTGCAGTTAGGCTTCCGCGATAATGGTACTGAAACAATGTACAATGGAATTACTGGCGAGAGAATGGAATGTCGCATTTTTGTTGGAAATCAGTATTATTTGAAACTCAAGCACATGGTTGCAAATAAGATTCAAAGTCGTGCACGTGGTCCGATTCAATTACTCACGCGTCAACCAACAGAAGGTCGTGCAAAAGAGGGCGGTCTTCGTTTGGGTGAAATGGAAAAGGACACGTTTGTTGCGCATGGTGCAAGCTTACTCCTCAAGGAGCGTTTTGATAGCGACAAAACTGTTGTTCCTGTGTGCGAAAATTGTGGCATAATTGCTATTCATGACCTTGTAAAAGAGAAACGTTACTGCCCCATTTGCGGAGATAATGTTGAAGTTACTGACGTAGAAATCAGTTATGCCTTCAAGTTGATTCTTGATGAGTTCAAGAGCTTAGGCATTTATCCCAAGATAATCCTGAAAACAAAATACTAAATAAAACTATGAAATATGAACTATACTGAATCAAAGATGCGAAAAGACTGGAGCGACAACCAATGGCAACAATGAACAACAACGAGAAACAACAGGATATGGAAGATGTTGAAGATGTTATGGGCGAAATAAGCGGCGCTGTTATCGCAGAACCAGTGAAT
>JAHFPE010000148.1 GCA_023261345.1 Candidatus Woesearchaeota archaeon | reverse complement strand
TAGTTCGCTTTCAGAAGAAGTAAAAAAAGTGTCTCTTGATGTGTTTAACAACCTTGCTTTTGCAGAAGCCAAAGTTCACGGAACAACTCCTGAAAAGGTAGTGTTTCATGAGGTTGGTGCAGTTGATGCAATCATTGACATTACTGGAAGTGTGATTCTACTTGAAAAGATCGGCTTCCTTAATAGTGTGTATTGTTCTTCACTAAATACCGGTCAGCTCGCATTTTCAAAAAGCATGCAAGGAGTTGTTCCTTCGCCAGGACCAGCAACTGCTGAACTTTTAAAACCAATGATAGTTGAAGCAACACTTCGCACTGAACTCGTAACACCAACTGGCGCGGCATTGTTATCAACTCTGAGCAAAAAAAGTATTCCACTACCTTACTGCAGCATTGAACGAATTGGTTATGGCGCTGGAACTAAAGATCTCTTGATTCCAAACTTACTAAGAGCAATGATCTGCACAGTTGATTACGATCCATTGCTGGCGCAGGACGATGTCCTTCTTGCCGAGGCAAATATTGATGATTTAAATCCACAGCTCTATCAAGCAGTAATTCATAACGCTCTTGAGCTTGGCGCACTTGATGCATGGGTGACTCCGATTCAAATGAAAAAAGAAAGACCTGCGCATAAATTAAGCGTACTTGTTCATCGAGAGAAACTTAGTAAAGTACTCGAGTCGGTTTTCAAGGAAACTACCACATTTGGGATTCGGCTTGCAAGTTATCATCGAGTCATGTTGAATCGAAAGCACGAGACTGTAACAACACAATATGGAAGTATTCGAATAAAAATAGGCACTCTTCTAAATGAGACTGTTATCGCTACACCCGAATATGAAGACTGCAAAACTGCTGCAGAAACATATCGCATCCCCATCCGAAGAGTCATTGATGCTGCTAAGGCGAAAGCTCAATCACTGCTCTTGTGAATTTTTTTCCGATAAATCTCTTTAATCACATAGTCAAGTTTTGGCTCTTGAACAGATAGATCAATGACTTCAACTGCGTTCATAATTTTCTTTATTAGTTCTGGAACATTTGTTGAGTCTTTACGAATTTCAAGAGAGAAAAAATCGCGAGTTTTTTGTTGGATTTTTCCTTTTGCAAGAGAACTCTTGAGCAATCGCGCGTTCAGAATCGTACTGTACTCGACACGTATGGTCTTCCATTTTACAAACCTTTTTTTGACATTCTCAACGCTTCCGTCATAAATAAGGCTTCCATCGTCAATGATTATGATACGTTTGCATAACGCTTCAATATCACTCATGTCATGTGTTGTGATAATCATTGTTGTCTTTTCTTGTTTATTCACACTAGCAAGGAACGAATGTAAGTCTTCTTTTGCTAAACTGTCTATGCCAATTGTTGGCTCATCAAGAAATAAGACGCTTGGTTTGTGCAATAGTGCCATGATGATTTCGCATTTCATTCTCTCTCCAAGTGAAAGGTCTCTTGTTGGTCTAGTCATGATTCTTTCAACATGAAGAAGCTTAACCATTTTATCAAGGCGCAAATCGAATTCATCTGTTGGTATGTCATAGAGGGATTTGCAAAGTTGAAAACTATCGCTCGGAGGAAGGTCCCACCACAATTGTGATTTTTGTCCAAATACACAACCGATATGTTTCGTGTAAGTTGTGCGTTCATTCCAAGGAATAAATCCTTGAACGTTTGCATTGCCAGATGTAGGGTAGAGAATTCCGCTTAACATTTTAAGAGTTGTGCTTTTGCCAGCCCCGTTTTGGCCAACAAAACCTACCATTTCTCCTTGTTTAATTGAAAAACTAACTCCTTTAACTGCTTCAGAAATTATTTTTTTTCGCCAAAATATAGATTTGATTGCTGCAAGAATTCCAACTCCACGACTGTACGTGGTATATTTTTTCCGTAAATCATTCACTTCAATGATGTTCATAGTTTACCTTTCAATTTGAACCTTTGAATTTGAATATTCGCTTTGCTTAACAATCTTTTGCATTACTTATCCTCCTGCGCTTTGATACCCGCGAAGAGCTCTGTACCACACGATCACGCTAATGATTGCAAGCAGGATCGTACATCCAACAGCAAGCCAAACTCCGTTCAAAGGAAGTCCGAGAAGCGCTGAAGCTGGAAAGAATCCAATAACAAACAAGGGGAAAAATGTGCTAAAGAAGGACGCAACTCCAGGACTATAAATCTGACGAGGATATCCTGATAACATTAGTAATGAATCCAAGATCTCTCCAAGTCTTCGTGTTTCAACAAAACGTAGTGTTAGTGCTGAAAGAAGAACGCCAATTGCAAAAAAGAACAATAGCCCAACAAATACAAGCGAAAAAAATAGCAAAATTGAACCAGTCCATCCACCCATAAGAATAAGCGCAGCAATCGTGAGAACTACGCCTCCAACAAATTGCCCAAGATCCTCTGCATCAAAGGACACCATAAAAACATACCATAATGTATTAACTGGACGCAAAAGAAGTAAGTCGAACTTTCCATATCGTACTCTGCGATGAGTTCCCCAAAGTATACACATGAGAGTCATCCAACTGAATCCTTTGACAAGATTCGTAACACCCTGCAAGAGCAGGATTTGCTCTTTCGTCCAGCCAGGAAACGATCCACCTGCGTTGTAGACGAACAAAACAAATAAGGGACCTACAAACTGTAGAAGAAAGAACGCAAAAACTGAAAAAAAGAAATCTGTTCTATACGCTAGACGCGAAGCGAATCCTAACTTTACAACTTCAATATGAAGACGAATATACTTGAAGAGCAATGCGGCCTTGTTTTTTGAATCTGATAAATTTGGAGAACCGGCAGTACTTGAAGGACGTCTGAAAATTGTTTGAACATTTTTTTCTTTAATCATTGTCCAGCTCCAGTGTATTTTCTAATTGCTATCTTCCAGACTGCGAAAGTGATGAAACCTAGCGCAACTGTC
>JAHFPE010000147.1:2423-2988 GCA_023261345.1 Candidatus Woesearchaeota archaeon | reverse complement strand
GTTGCCATTTGCTTAAGAATTCATATCCTTGTTCAGTTAGCACGAGGACGCCATGTTCGTTTACCACTCTGTTTTCAACAAGCTTTTTTTCAGTTAGTTCTGATAACAATTCCTTCATTCTGCTGTGTGAAAGGTTTGATTTGTAAAGCAAATGTGTTGGTTTGATTGTTCCGCCTTTTTCTTGGATTGCTCGAAGCATGTCAAACACAATATCTTGTTTTGCGCGTCGCATCATGATCTATGCACCCAGATAAATGCAAGAAGCAAACTTCCATAGCCCAAAAGCTGAACAATATGCGCCTTGACATACCAAATGTTGTATTTAGCGTCAGCAAGGAAAAGAACAGACGCAACCATGATCAGTGTGAATCCTAAAAAAACAAAAAATGCAGGTGTTGTTAGGGTGGTTTTCTTTTTCTTCCACCAATGTTGAAAGTATGAGTATGCAATAAACGCACCTAGAACAGTTTGAACAAAATAAAACGCAACATAAATACTTGAAGATAAGAAGAGTGTAAGCGGAAGAGTTAATGCGTACAAGAGTGTGGGAATTCTTTTATCGTGC
>JAHFPE010000147.1:0-2413 GCA_023261345.1 Candidatus Woesearchaeota archaeon | reverse complement strand
CAACTGCAACAAGAATTACAAGCCCGCCAAGCAACAGAAGAATGTGTGCGCCATAGCCACCGCAAAATATATCACTAAGAACAGGAAGATTGCCAGCTTCACTTCCAACTCCTGCAGTTCGAAGATTAAATTCTATTATACCGTCGGTTAATGCTCTGCTTAGCTGTGCAATTGTAATTGCCAAAAACGCCAAACTAAACCAGCCATACTGCCTTCCTTTAGTTAATTTATAACACTTCCACGCATACACTGCAAGAACTAACGCTATAAGAAATAATAATCCTTCAAGTATTCCGTCCACTCCAAAGAACCACGATGGCCCCCGAACAAACGCACCACATACCACAATTCAAGTGCGCGAAGAACCCTTTTTAAAACTTGTGAATTCGACTTCACGAATAAGGTTTCATAATCTATTAATAAAGAACGCTTTCGCTACATCTTGAGGTGATTGGATGGAGCGAACTCAAGTGAATGGAGAAATGGAATACATTGATATTTTACTCGCACGAGGAGATATCGATACTGAAGAAGCAGAGTTCATGCGCCAATACCTTACAACACAACAAGCTCCAGCAATGTAACGTTCAAACACGCCGCCCGGCAGTCCCTCCCTCGAAGTCCTGTTCGGGTGCGTGATTTTTTTACTTCAGTTTTTCTTGAATTGCTTTCCTGATGGTGGCTATGTAAACGTTGAGTTGTAATTCTATACGTTTCCAATCTTGATATGTTGCAGGTTCTCCGTAATAGATGCTTCTATTGCGTTTACGACGAACTTCTTCCAGAAATGACCACGAGAATTCAATTTCCGGATGTTTTTCACACAAGAAAGCGAAAAGGCATTCGTGCGTTCTAATTTTCATGTTTTCAAAAAGGACGAAAGCTTCTGTCAGTTGATGTAGTACATCGTAATGAATCCTGAAAATGGCGTTCCAGTGCGGTCCGTCTTATGGTGACTGTTTTACCCAATCTTTTGCTGCCTGAAGGTCTCCTGAAGCAATGCTGAACATTGTTCGAATTTGGCTAGCGTCTGGTTCTATTAGGAGAATAAAGCAGCCTTCCTTGTTGCATCTTTCGTATCTTTCTTGTTGTGTTTCAGACTGGCGCATCTAGCTCTCCTTTAATTCGATATCCCTTAATGATATTGTGCAAAAGTCGAGGATTAAATTTCTTGAGCTCCTTTGGATTGTGACAAACAAAGACTTCGATTTCTCTATGTAGTGCAAGTTCATACTTTCCGATTTGTAGATCATCCTCGCTTCCGTAAATAAAGACATCGACGTCGCTTTGTGTGTACCAGTCCGCTCGGCTCATGCTTCCAAATATGTATACTGCTTTCGCGCGTGGTAGGCTTGCTACGTGCGCTAGAAATCCTGATTGTTCGAGTTGCTGAAGTGCGAATACTCGTTTCTTCATCTGATATATTGGCAGTGTGTGGTTAGCTATATAGTACGGATTCTTTCCCTTTTCTTTAATTCTCGAAATGAGTTTTTCAGCTACTAATTTTCTGAGCCATGCTGCTACTTGTGGCCTGCTTATTTCTGAATTTGTAATAATTTGTTTGAATGACCAGTTTTTTGATGGTTCATTAAAGAAAAGTTTCAGTACAGAGTCTCGTTTCATAGTAGTTAGGGTAGCCTAACTATTATTTAAGCATTACGTTATTCTTGGCTAGCAAGCCATACTCCGCGATGCTTCTTGGTATATTAAATAATTTGAATATTCTATTCGCTTTTCTAAGAACATCTTTGTTTTTTTCCTCTTTGAGTTGCCGTATTATTCCCATCGCCACTGCGAATCCATGAGGTATTTTAAACTCTGATTGTTCTTCTAGTGAATCAGAAATATCGTGTCCTGCTCTCAATATTTTGTGTGATCCCTCTTTGGTTTCGTTCGCATCAACTTCTAGGCAAATTCTTTTCAAATCTGCAGCCCAAAATATTGACTTTTTCAATTTCTGACGATTCTTGAATATATCTTTATGATTTTTTGTTATATATGTGAGTAATTCTGGAGATTGAAACAAACCGTGCTTGATTACTTCAACAAGGCCTACTCGTTTTTCACGTTCAGATAACGAATCTAAGAATCTGTCATCTATGAAGAATGCGTCTGGTTCATAGAACGATTTATAATGGTGCTTGTAGTATTTTCCGTTCAACTTTTTATTTGCTCGTACTTTTCCTCCAGCGCCATCTGCCATAGAAAGTACTGTTGTTGGAAATAGTATCAAGTTTGCAGATAAGCGTTCGGCCATGTATGATGCGATATTCAACATGATCCCTCCGCCAATTGCCACAATTAAACTCGCGCCCTCAAACTTATCAAACGTTTGTAGTTTAATGAAAGAATCCAGAAATTCTATAGTTTTTGTTTTTGCTTCTATCGATTTCAGAAAAAAAGGAGTGATTGT
>JAHFPE010000146.1 GCA_023261345.1 Candidatus Woesearchaeota archaeon | reverse complement strand
TGCTATTTTTTGTAAGGTTTTTCGTAATCCTTCACCTAACTTTTCTAATACCATGTGACTTTCTCGAGTATGGCCGTATATAAATGTGTGTTCGTTTGTACAAACTATTGAGCAAATTAGTATTGTTAAAACTTCAGCCCATTTTGTACAAAAACAATTGCCATCACTATCACAATAATTATTAGCATTGTTACAAGAAAGAAGCCAAGACTTTGTTGTGCGCGCATTTGTCAAGAAAAAGTATAGTTTACGTTAAAAGTGTTTCGGTTTCTCACAAAAGTTTTAGTGTTCCTGTGACTGCATCAATCTTCTTTTCATCCGCAGGACCAATTGCAAGACAGGTTGTTGTTCCTGGCTCAATTTCTGTTCTTCCAGCATCGGTTATGAGTGCAACAACAAGCCCTACATCTTCTGCAGCGGTTTTGAATTTGTGAAGATCCTCTAAAGATTCGACGCGCAGAACCGTTTTTTTCATTCCTTGATTTCGCCATTTTACAATATCATCTTTATGTGACTTCAACACCGCTTCAACACTTGCGTGGCTTACTTGGCTTGCCAGTTTGCCTTTGCTAAGTTCAAGGTCTTTTCGAACGAGAATAACTTGTTTTAGGGAGTTCATGTGTTACCTTTTTTCCTCAACTTCTTGAACTGATTTTTGCATGAATTCAAGAACTTGGCTTGTTCCTTCAACCTTGTTATCGCGTGTTCTCACATTCACTGTCTTATTTTTCATTTCCTCTTCGCCGATCACAAGAATGTAATTGACCTGCTCGAGCTGGGCTTCTCTGATTTTTTTGCCGAGCGTGAGTGCTCGATCATCAAGGTCTACCCGTAAGTTCGCACGAGAGAGTCGTTGCATAACTTCTTTTGCGTACGGCACGACGTTATCATTGATTGTCACTATTTTTACTTGCACAGGGTTAAGCCACAAGGGAAATTTCCCTGCAACATGTTCAATGAGAACTGAGAGGAACCGTTCAATTGAACCCATGATTGCTGCGTGCAGCATGACGATTCTCTCCTTGTTGTTTTGCTCATTTGTGCAAGATAAATCAAAGCTCTCTGGCATACTTCGATCAATTTGAATTGTTGCGACTTGCCATTGCCTTCCAAGTGAATCAGATGCAATGAAATCAATTTTCGGGCCATAAAATGCTGCTTCGCCAATTGCTTCTGTTGCTTCGACTTTTCTTTCGGATAGAAATTCGCGTAATTGGTTTTCTGCACGAGTCCACATTTCTTTTGTTCCAACATACTTTTCAAACTGCGTTGGATCGTGCAGCGAAAGTCTTGCTTTTAGTTGAAAGCCAAACGTTCCGTAAAATATGTTTACAATATCCCATATCTTAAATGCTTCTTCTTTCACTTGAGACTCTCGACAAAACACGTGCGCGTCATCTTGCGTAATGCAAAGTACGCGAGAAAGTCCACCGAGTTCTCCAGTTTGTTCATCTCTATACACCATCGTTGTTTCAGCATATCTCTGAGGCATATCTCGATAACTGCGAGGAAGGTGCGCAAAGATTTGCGTGTGATGAGGGCAATTCATTGGTTTCATTGCGAACTCATGACCATCTCTTGTATTGATTTTGAATAGGTCATTTGAAAACTTTTTCCAATGCCCGCTCGTCATGTACAATTCTTTTTTTGTGAGGTGTGGAATTGTAACTTGTTGGTATCCTCTCTCAGAACGCAACTTCCAAATGAAATTATCAAGCTGCATGCGAAGAATAGTTCCTTTTGGAGTCCAGAGTGGAAGACCAGGACCCACAAGTTCAGAAAACAAGAAGAGATCTTGTTCTTTTCCAATTTTTCTGTGGTCTCGCTTACTGATTTCTTCTTGCAATGTGAAATGCTTTTCAAGTTCAGTTGCTGAAGGGAAACTTACTCCATAAACTCGTGTTAATTGCTGATTTTTTGAGTCTCCTTTCCAGTACGCTCCAGCTAGTTTTGTGAGTTTGAACGCTTTAATCATTCCTGTAAAAGGAACATGAGGTCCTTCGCAAAGATCAACAAATGAGTCTCCTTGCCAGTACACAGTAAGTTCACTGCCTTTTCGTTGAAACTCCTCTGCAAGTTCTTGTTTGTACTGATTTTTTCCGAGATGTTTTTTAACTTGCGCTAACGTCCAAATTTCCCGTCGAGTAGGAAGGTTGCGAGAAACAATCTCTGCCATTTTCTTTTCGATACTTTGAAAATCTGCGGGTGTTAATGAAAGATTATCAAAATCATAATAGAATCCTTCTTCAACAGCAGGGCCAATAGTGTTTTTTGCGTTTGGATACAGTTCTTGAATCGCATGTGCAAGAATGTGTGCCGTACTATGACGGAATATCTCTTTTCCAAGCGGGTCATCAAATGTGAGAATTTGAACTGCGCTGTTCTTTTCTATTTTATGAAAGAGGTCTACTGTTCTACTGTTTACATTTGCAGCAAGCGCTTTGTCCCCCAAACTTCTACCAATGCTTTTTGCAATATCAAACGGAGTTACTCCTGCCTGAAATTCTTTTTTTGCGCCGTCGGGAAACGTGATGGTAATCATGTACTTGAGAGGTTGCAAGAGTATTTATAAAACTGACTACTAACGCAAGACTCGTTTAAATTCCATGTAGCTCAAAGGCAATTTTATAAAGAACAGTGAGTGCAATAAGGAATGGAAGAGCAATTCCTGAATAATTTTTACTTGTATTTTCCAGATGGTCTCTATCGAACTCTGGAATTGCAACCTAAATTATGCGCCGACCTAGATGAGGTGTTATTAGCAATAAAATTCGATGTACCGACGTATGTTCTTCTGAAAAAGGAAAGAGAGCAAAAATTTGATCGAGCGGTGATTCTTTCACCTGGCGCGAATAGTCCGCCGCTACCTCCTGAAACACAACAAGAATTACAAACACTCAGAACCGCCTGTGTTGAATTAACAACGAAAATTGATTGTTTGCTGGTACCTGTATACGAGAAAATGATACACCGCGGGTATTCTCAGGACGAACTTTGCGACTAGAAGAATTG
>JAHFPE010000013.1 GCA_023261345.1 Candidatus Woesearchaeota archaeon | reverse complement strand
TAATGGATTATTTCACGTCACTAAAACTGCATTCCAGTTTCTTTTATTGCTTTCGTGTCTCCGTAAATGAATTCTGCAGAAGGAATAAATTGTTGTATTGGGCAAAGATTGTATCTGGTGAGTGTTTTTCGAACATCTCCTCTGCAAATGAAGGGTCTGTCGTTTGGTTGTACATTCGTGAGGTGCTTTACAACTACCGTTCGGATGAATTCAGGCTGTTGTATGAGTGATAAATATGGCACAGAAGAGTATGCGCGCGATAGTTCTTCAATGAACCATCTTGAGTCTTTGTTGATGTCAAAACCGTGGTCTGTGAAAAGTTTTCTCGTGAGCTCTTGGCGTTCGATTCCAAGTTCACGGCGTCTTTTTCGTTCTTTATCTGTGAGTGAGCGGCCATGGTCTTTTCTTTCGAGCTCAATTTCTTCTGGATTCATTCGTTGTGCTCTTCGAAGTTCAGGTGGTTGGTTTCTGTAAAGTCTTCCGAGTGTTCTTGCTGTGTGTATTGCAATACCGCAAGGAAGGTTTAGCGCGGGGTCTAGTTTATTTGTTGTGAGAAAGGTATACACGTAGTTTGCAATAGACTGGTAGCGGTCGTATGTTGTTTTGGAGAAGTATTTTTCTGGCCAGCATCTTTTTAGTGTGGGATCGTCAGTTTTGAGGACGTATGAACTTAATACCTCTGCTCGAAGAAGATTTCTGTCGGTTGCCTTAGCTGTTTCAAGAAGTACTCTAAGGTCATCAGATTTTCTTGTTTTGTTGATGAATCTTGTTAAAAGTTCTGTCCAAGCGAGTTCAAGAATGTGTCTGTCGAGTTCTAGGTCGCTAAGAGATAGGCATTCGATCATTTGTGTTGTGTCAAGCGTTGTGACTATTCCCGGAGGGAACGTTTTTTGCGGCCGTGTTGATTGTCCTTTTTTATCATCTTCCGTTGCAGAAATTTTTTTTATGGAGGTGATGCGTGCTGCTTTGTACTCTTTCGTAACATCGTTAACAAACATATTGATGACGAGTTGGATTTCTTGATCTAAACTGAGGTGAGTGCCGTTGGTATTTTTGTTTTCTTTTGTGGTTTTTCGACTTGCGCCTTTAGTTGCGAGGTAGTGTTGCACTCCTTTTCGTACAGTCATGTAGAGTCGATAATGATCTTTTAGTTCTTCTCCTACTTGCTCTGAGGGTTTGTTCCATGTTTGAAAATGTTCAAATGCAGTCTCAAGTTGATCAAAGACAGTCCATTCTTCTGGCGCAACTGTTTCTCCTCGTAACCAGTTTTTGAGTGTTTCAATGTTGTACGTGTCTGTCTCATCAGTTGAATGATGTATTTTTTCTCGTAATGTGCTAGCGAGCGATTTGTACTCTTCGTCTGTGAAGTCCGCACCTCTCTGAAAGAGTTTGTCCTCAAGTTTGTCTCTTGATAATTTACATTCTGGTGCAAGCGCAGTGATGAGATCGTGTCGTAGTCTCGTGATTCTTTTACCTGAAGATACAACGTGAAGTGCATCTCTTGCAGCAGTATATCGTGCGCTTTGTTCAAGTGCAGGTTCTATTTGTTCAAGTGTTGTATCTATGCATTTGGCGTGAAATAAAACTGTGTCTCCTTCTTGAACATCTCTCACCTGTTTTTTCCGAACTGTTTTCCCGTCAATTTGAAGGAATGCAGATGAAGAGGCAGGAAGACGGCAATCTCCTAATGTTGTCGAAATCAAATATGTTGGTTCTTCACTCATCGCACTCACGCAAGGTATGTTTAGAGTTTGGTGATTTATAAGTCTTAAACATTTGCGAGTTCGCAAACGTTTGCAATTTCACTGGTTCATTCAGCAATCGTTAAACTACGCCATGTTAATAGGGTAGTAGTTCAAGATTCCGCTGTGAGCGGAAGCGAACTGGGAATCTTTCTTTATTGAGAATACCTCACCGTTTACGGTGAGTGGGTGAGGGACGTGAGAATTTTCTTGGGTATTCTCAACATTCAAGAACCAAATTGCCAGTACTGGTAGATACCCCTTCTCCTATGGTGATTGGGTTCTTCATTTCACAAGGTTTTTAATCAGCGTATTCGTTCGTTCTGGTATGTTTCAAAAAAGTTACGTTTTTGCGATGTGTCTGCTTTTTATTATTGTTGTTGCAGGTTGTTCTTCTCATCTCACCTTGGATAGTACGCTTGCAGAAATAAATTCTCTTGACCAAAAGTATGGCGTTAGTTGGAAGATGGATTTGTTTGTGCCAAATGCAACCGGGAAAGATTTGGAATCGCTCGGTGTAGAGTTAAGTGAGCGAGCGACAAGTCTTGCGGTTCAAAATGAGTCAATGCTCGCTGCGATTATGGCAAGTCGTGCGCTCATGGTGAATAGTCAAGAGCGATTTAGCAGGGCAGGAGTGTATGGTGAGAAAGGTCATGCGTACGTGATTCGTGGTGGCTCTCTTGATTTTTATTCTGGTCTTCGTCCAACTGTTGATTGTAAAAATCTTGAAGTGTATTCTCGTGTTGCTGATTTAGTTGATGAGGGATTGTCTCTTGGTAGCGAGAGTAATGATGCGTTTCAGGCGGCTCTTTCTCTTGCAACTCCAGAAGAAAAAGCAAAGCTGGGGCGTCCAAATTTTTATGCTCTTGATCTTCGTCCGGTGATTGCGTTTAGTAAAGATAATCGTGATGGGATTGCGCTCTGCACGAGAATTCGTGATTGATCGTTTTCTAGATGTGTTAGGGTGCGGTCTTTTTTCGTTTTCCACATTACAGCTTGTGGGCCAAGGAAGATTTAAATATAAGTGGGACTATGTGTTATTCATGAAAGAGGGGAAAGAAAAGTATTTATTGCATTTGGACAAAAAAGGACGCGTTCATTTGCCCATCGCACTTAGAGAAAAAATGGGTGCTGCAAACGAAGTAGTTGCAGAAACAGAAAATGGACTTCTTGTTTTGAGACCTCTGGCAAGAATTGATGATCCGGTGAAATTCCTGGCAGAGTTGCAAATAAAGACCAAAAAAACACCCCTTGAAATGAAACGAGAGGCAGAGGAAGGCTTTTTCTCATGAAATTATACCTTGACGCGGATATTTTTCTTGCAGTTCTCAAAGAGAATGATCGGTTCAAGAAAGCAGCTGTAGAATTTTTTGGTAATCGAGAGCAATATCAGTTTGTAACTGGTAGTCTCACCTGTCTTGAAGTTTGGTTCTACCTTCACAGAAATGGTTTGGGTAAAAACGCATTGAGTTCGCTAAGAGCAATTCGAGCGATTGCAGAAATTCTGGATTATGATTCCCATGATCTCGAGCAAGCAATGATACTTGCTGAGACGCACAATCTAACTCCTGCTGACTCGATCCATGCAGTTCTTGCAAGAGTGGCAGATGCAATTGTCAGCACAGATTCGTCATTTGATAAGACGGGAATTCGTAGGATTGACTTCAGCAAGATTTAAGTACGATAGGCGACGTAACAGGATATGATTCGCACGTATTCTCATTCTGATTATGGTTGCGTGCTAAAAGTCTACGCTGCGGTTGAAAAGGTTTCGCCGTGGATTAAGCTACTCCCTTTCGGAACAAGTGAAAGATACGTTCATAGTGAAATCGAAAAAGTTATTGCGAGTCCAAAATCTTGTTTTCTGGTTTCTCTACAGGGTGAATCTATTACTGGTTTTGTGCAGGCACAACAATTCAAAACGTTTGTTGAACAGGAAGTTCCGCATCTTGCCCATCTTCTGCAGCAGTATGGTGACGGAACCTACGTTCGTAACATACTTGTGCGTCCAGAACAGTGGAAGGAAAATATCGGCAAGCAATTGTTAGTTGAAGTAAAAAGGCAGGGTAGTGCACAATTTCTTGTAACTAGAACACATCCTGATAATAGCAGAGGAATCAAGTTTTTTGAAAAAACAGGATTTAGAGAAATGTTCAAAGATGAGTTTGCTGCAAGAGTATACTTCAGTAATCTCTAAGGCTGCGGAGGTGTGTTGCCTGATTGTGTATTCGTTTCTTCTTGATGCGTTCGCACGTGCTATTTTCTTGCGCAATTAAATGTCTAATTCGTCTCTCTATTATGTGGAGGGCACGTCTGTTCTTGCTCAAGAGGTGTACTGGGGTGATTCGAGTATTTAATTTATATAGGGTGTGGAGTCGGGCTCATTCCGACGTGTAGGGCGTTATCCCGTCTCTTACGAAAAATTTATAAAGCAGGCATAAACGCTTAATCTAGATGCCTAGCCTAGTGGCTGAGCAAAAAAGAGGGATGCCGCCGCGTCTCATCCAGAGAGGCGATTTGCATCAAGCTCCTAAGAACTCGGAGGTGTACGTAGATGAAAACAGCAAATGTCATTAAGAAAATGGTGGCTGTAGGAACAGGCCTTGCCATGGTCGGTGCGACTATTTTGGGCGCAAGTGCTTCGTTGGGTGATTACCCTTCTCCATTCATTAAGAATGGTGTGCCTGCAAGCAACTTAGCGTTAGTTGTTGGAGAAAACGCAGCAGCAATGGACGTCATTGGTGTGAACGATCTCTTACAGGGTCTTCAAAAAGACGCAACTGTATCAGTGGCGAGTTCGACTGCTGTTACAAAGGGCGGAGGAAAAGTAGCTGTTCTCGGTGGAGATAATATTGAAATCGGCAGCAGCGGTGACTTCCTTGAGCTCGGCGAACGCCTCGGTGCAGTTCGTGACACATTTGGTTCTGGCGACAGCAACGGTGGCTTGAAGTCTGATACGACATCAAACGCACGTGGTGTAACAAAATACAACCAATTCTTGAAATTTGCAAATGATGTGGGACTCAGTGAAGGAACTCCACAATTTGCACGAAACACAAACCGCGGTGACCAAGTTGGTGTCTATTTGAAATGGGATAGTCAACAACCGTTGTTCACATATCAACTTGTGTTTGAACAAGGAATGAAGTCAAAGGTCTACACTGGTCTTAAGCTACGAGACTTGCAGAGCCAAACATTGAGTTTACTTGGCAACACAATGAGTATTGTGAATGCAGATGTTGGTGGAGCACTCGCAACACCATCGTTATCTCTTGACTTAATGAGTGGCGCAGCTCGTATCACAATGAGCGAAGGCGACACAAAAGAAGTCACACTAGATGACAAGAAGCTCAGCGTTTCAGTGAATGCAATCTCAGAAACAGCTGCCAGCGTTATCTTGAACATCAACGGCTATCAAACACGTGAATTGTTCAAGGGAGACACTGACAGATTGCCTGACGGTACACAAATTGGTGTGTCAGACATTGTTGCAAGCGCAAAATCAACGCAAAAAAGTATTGTTGTTGTCTATGTTGGTGCAAACAAGTTAACACTTAAGGACACAAACCTCGGCAATGATAGCCTTGGCGGAAAGCTCGAAGTGGACAACTCCAATCAACCAGATGCAACTGTTGCAATTTCTGCATCAGTAACTGACAATGGAGATGCAGCACTTGGTGTGAATGATGACGTACAGATAAATAGTATCTCTGTAACAACCAAAGCAAATAGCAAGGTTGGCAGCGACGTTTATGTAACACCAAAGAATGCAGCATTGAAGGACTATCCAACTGGCGATGGTTCGCTGAGAAGCCAACTCCGTAGAGAAGAAAGTATGATTGTTCCTGGTTGGGACATCTACTTTGATGGCTTAACTGACCCTGGAAACACGTGGGTTAAATTATTGCCAAGCGGAAACAATAAGTACAGACTACAGTTTACAAACCAAGAAGGCACAACGTATGATATGCCATACTTGAGTGCTGATGGTGAAGTTGACAGAGCAGATGCATTTGGTGGCGGAACCGTCAATGGTTTCATGTCTGGCGATAAGAACTATCGTACACACTGGCGAGAACCAAACGTCATTGCTGCAGGAATTACTGCTGGAGCCGCAAACTTTTCGAACAACAACTCAGTATTTTTCCCAGTTGGTGTTTCGAATGACTTCGTCATTGCACTAAATGAGTACTTTGTTGTAAGCGACTGCACAACGTCAAAGACCTCGTGTAATTCACACGTGCTTAGGTATGACAACTTTGATAGCACAAATCATGTGCTTTCCTTCAGCGATCTTGCTGGTGGCTCGCTTGACATCACCTACACATTTGTGGATGACATAGGCGGTAACTTTAGCGACGCAGACTTTGGCTATAGTGACAACCTAATTGTTGGCGGTAAGTCATACCGTGTTTGGGTTTCAGATGATGCAGCCGGTGGCGGTAATTTAAGCAATAGAGGTAAGATTGTTATTGACTTAAACGGCAATGGTGCGCTTTCGTCAAACGACCAAGCGATAATCGGTCTTCAAGGACTTGGATTGTTGTCTCTTGGTGCATATTGTGACGCAAAAGCTACAGGTGTCGTTGGTATAACAGCTGACGACCTCTCTGCATACCGCTTTGATGTGAATGGCGATGGTAACGTAAGCGACAACAACGGCACAAACCAGTCTAAACGAGATGATTGTGGAGTTGTTGGTGCTGCAGTTTGGCCATTATTGAATGGTACATCAACTGACGAATATGATGCAACGAAATTCCCAACTGTAGCTGCGGGCTCAACTGCAAGTGAAGCAGCAAATAACTTCCTTGGTATTGGAACGTTATCGCAACAGTTTGATGAAGGATTCCCACAAGGATCTTCAGCAACTGGATTGCCACTTGTCACCTACGTACAAATCGTGGGAAGATCAAGCAACCAGCTCGGTATTAGTGGAAGCGTAACGCGTTCACTCCCTGTCGCATTGATGGGTAGTTCTGCGTTTGCTCCTGCTGCAGCAAGTGGTGCGGGTATGTATCCATTAGGACAACCAAACAACGGAACTCCAAGTAATGCAACATTCCAGGGTCCTGAAAGCCCCTCGAGCGATAGCAACTTGGCGATTTCGTGGACGACCTATGGTGCTGAACACAGCATTAGAACGTCTTCGAACTCGAACAATCCGGAAACGTACACTGTTGCGTACCCATTAGCTGAACGCAGAGCACAAGTGTTTATTACCTTTGGTCAGAGCAGCGTCTCGTCCGGAGCAAGCGGCGGTGCTGGTGGAAATCAGCAAGTGAATGCGCTGCCAATCGGCGTGAGCAAGCTAGACAGCGAAGTACTTAGCACTGTGACTCAGTGGAATGCCATTGTTGTTGGTGGACCATGTGCAAACAAAGTTGCTGCAAAATTGATGAACAACCCTGAACCTTGTGACAAGGATTTCCCTGAAAACAAGGCGCTAGTGAAATTGTTTGATCACAGCAACGGAAACATGGCTCTGCTCGTGGCAGGTCAATCGGCATTGAACACAAGACAAGCGGCTCGTGCTGTCGCAACAGGACAAATCAGAAGTGCTGGTGCGAAGAATGAGGCGTGGGTCACTGGAACAAGCCTAACAGAAGTAACAGTCCACACTGCATAAGTGTGGATTTTTTTATTTTTTTATTCTTTTTTTTATTGTGTTTCTTCTCATTGCTCATTGTAATTTGATGATAATTCTTCCATTCCTTGCGGTGGCTCGAGGGAGGGACGTGAGATTTTCATTGATTATTCTCAATATTCAAGAACCCCGCTCGTCTGTTCTGACTGATACTCCGCCCTCGTAGAAATCGGGCACTTCATTTTCCAGATGAACGATTTTTTCTTATAGCAAATTGCAAAAATTTACGAACTTTCTACTTGCAATTTGCTATTCTAGCGAATCTCGCAAATGTTCTATAAATAACGAGATTCGCTATTACGCAAAACATATTAACCCTTGAATCCCGCGTGCAGGGATGAACCTTTGGCTTCTTGCAGGTCTTTCTGTTATGTTAAATACGATGAGTAAGCTTATTGAGCGTGCTGTTGCAAAAGAGGTTAACCCTTTGGCGTTTTCGTGGCTTAATCAAGTGATTGCGAGTCTGGTTCTGATTCCTTTCGCTTTTGCTGTTTGGAAAACGCCGTCGTCAAATTCTAGCTGGCTGATAATTCTTTTTGGAGGAATTTTTTGGCTGATTCTTTCACTGTGTCAATATACAAGCATTAAGAAAACAGAAGTCTCATTAAAAGAACCGCTTAGTCAGTCGCGTCTTATTTGGGCGCTCATCTTTGGAGTTGTTTTTCTTGGAGAAGTCGTTAGCATTTCTAGAACTATTGGCACGCTTCTTGTGGTGTGTGGTGGAATGGTTCTTGTTTTTCATCCTGAACGAAAATGGGGTCGACTCAAAGATAGCGGTGTACGTTGGACTCTTGGAACTGCGGTTGTCAGCGCAACTGTCGCACTTGTTGACAAGTTTGCACTTGGATATTTTCCTTCAGAAATGTATGCGTTTCTTGCATTCTTCGTTCCTGCTATTTTGTTGAGTTGTGTGGTTCATCGTAAAAAAGAAGCAGTTGAGCATTTGCTAAAAAAACATTGTGTAAGAGCAATAAGTTCCATTATTCTTTCTGCGCTTTCGTATTTACTTTTTGTTCAGGTTTTATCAAGAATTGATCTTACGCAATTGTATCCTTTCATGCAATTAACTACAGTTCTTACTGTTATTGGGGGGATGGTTATTCTTGGCGAACGAGATCACGTTAAGCAGCGTTTGATAGGAACGATTTTCATTATTGCCGGGGTGATAGTGGTGAAGGTGTTTTGAAATCAACAATAATCGTACAAGATTTAAATAGCCTTCTCACTAAGAAAAAGCGTATGCAAACAAAAACAATTGAACTTGGCGAATTCGGTGAAACGCGGGTTCGCTTTCCAACTATCTCTCCTGAACCAGCGTATGCGCGTACTAAGGAGGAGGATATTTCTAAACGTGCGGCGCGTATTTTAAAACAAGTAGTTCCTGAATATTTTTCTGAAAGAATGCAATTCTGGAACAATTGCACAGATATTAATTTCATAAATTCTTTTTTTAAAGAAAGAGTTATTCTTAGTGCAGATTTTAAAGTTATTTATTCAAAAAAAGACGATACGCATGAAAGAGAAGTCAGGCGCGTAATAGGCGTTAATATTTATGCAAGACTTCAACCATGTGCGAGTATTGATAGAGGGGAACGAGCTGTAATTGGCTTTACTCGAGAGAGCATTTATCCAAAGAGTACTCCAGATGAACCTTTTTTGAGAGATTCTCTTGTTACTGTTGCAGAAGCACTACTCAAAAATTTGTTGCTCGTTGACGCACAAAAGGTTCCTCAAAAAGATCGATACATCGTAAACTATGGGTACGCGCGAGGGTACGAACTTAACTGTTTTGATCCAACGCATGAACGTGTTGCAGCGTTGGTTCCTGAATTTAGAAAATTTATAGATTTTGTTCTTTCCGAAAGTGGCGCAATGTACGAAAGTGCAGTACTTCTCAAAGAGGCAAACCATCTTGGTGCAGTTGAAGATGGACTAAATGAAGTGGAACACTGCACGCTAGGACCTAAAGTTCTGTATTCCGCAAGAGAAAAAATCTATGACGCGGCGGAAGATCGGATTGCAAAATTAAGAAACGACGTTCCTTGCGGATTACTTCCATTATTAGCGAATAACGGTTAAACACCCAATATTTAAAAGCGATTCGAGGATTCCTATTCGTATGACAACATTATCCTTTGAGACTCTTCGTTTCAGCAAAAAAGGCGAAAATGTTCTTGCAACCTTTCTCACAATGTTTGAATTACAAATTTCTTGCGAATCGCTCGATGCAATAGGAATCTGGGCTATTGAGGGCGCTACGATAAGTTTCGATGATGTTTCAGAGAAAGTTGCTCATCGGAAATTTGATGTTCTTCTCACAAAAGCATTTCAGAATATGCGCAATCGCATGAACGGCAAGAAGACAGTGTACGTGCACAGAGGTAGTGGTATTCCGCTTCTTGGTACTGCTGCATTTGGCATTATTGATCGTGGCACAAAAACAATTGAAGTTCGTCCAATTACATCGTGCAATATTCGGTGCGTGTTCTGTTCTGTTGATGAAGATCAGCGTCCTACAGATTTTGTTGTTGAAGCCGAG
>JAHFPE010000145.1 GCA_023261345.1 Candidatus Woesearchaeota archaeon | reverse complement strand
GACCGATAAAGACAATGTTTAAGTGTGGTTTTCCTTTTGCCATAGTGATTCCTCCCTACTTCTGCCTTCTTTTGCGAAGTGAATTCATACCAGCTTTTTAAAGGTTACGGTATGCGAAATTGAGGCGAGAAGAGAACAGTCAATTACCTGAAAATCAACGTTTTGTGACGTGAACTGGCGTTGAGCTGAATCTGCACGAATTTTATAAAATAACTTCTGTGTATTATTTTTGTATCTACTGTGTGTTCGAAAGTTCTTGTAACGCGTCTTTCAATTCATAATGCACACTCGCATATTCTTTTAGAGGAATTTCGTGTAGCCCTGCAGCAAGTGCTTGTCGTGCTGCTGCTGCACGAGTTCGTATAGAGACAGATGAGAGCAAATTCCCGTTTTGCAACATGACAAAATCGTGAGTTTGCCCAATCATTGAATGAAGTTCTTGAAACTGAATTGAGCAAATGGGAAGGAGATTATTTTCTACGCAAATAGGCGCAAGTTCATTTGAGCACAAAACTGCATCAACCCCGCTGAGTTTGAAAAGTAGTGCTTGCACTTCAGCAGAGAGTACAGCTGATTTTTCAATTGACGAAACAAGAATGAGATCTGTCATTTTCCTGAGCCATTGTAACGTTCCAAAGCCAACTGTTGGGTGAATAAATACTGCTGCACACCCGCGCTTTTCGCACGCAAGTATGCGTTTTTGTAAATCATTTGGACTGCCAGTAATATCTTGCACGAGTAATTTGCGCTCTCCAGTGATTCGTTGTGCTTTTTCTTGTTCTTGCATTCGTAATGTTAGAGTTCGATCAAAGTTTTTATTGCAACCTTTTGAGATAACAATATCTGCTCCTCCAAACCAGCTTGTGCTTGAGTCAAATGATTTTTCTGCAGTGAATGAAAAACAAACAAACGGACGGTGCAAAATGTTGAGAAACTTCCGAATACCACTAATTCCCAGTTTTGATTTTGCGCATCCACGAATGAATTGCGAAGGAAACTCAACTGAGACAAGAGTTGCGTTTTCGCAACTAAGCGTAGCAAGTGCATTTACAATATCTCCTGCGACAAAGAGATCTGATTGATAAGCAACCTGTACTAAATTTTTATGTTGGGTGACTTGCGCGTCAGAAGAAATTGCATCAGGTTTTCTATCATAAATTGCGGTGACGAACTTATTTGGAAACATATGCGATATGCTGGGAGAGGGCATATTTAATTGTTTACAATGAAATTGTACAAATCAAAACCCATTAATGGCGCACGTCATAATTAACAAAATCAAATGCTACGTTATTTTGGTACGCGATTGATATGACCCTAAGATTATTTTGCGTTGGGATCTGGCTCATGTATTCCAAATGTATTTCCTTCAGTGTCTATGAAATAGCCTTGCCAAGCCATTCCAGGAATTGCGAATTTCGGCATTGCAACAATTCCTCCTGCGTGTAGTATCTTCATTGAGCTTGCATCAAAATCATTCACGACTAGAGTACAAACGAACGCATTTGTACCGCACTCGTTCGGAGGAGTTTTCGCAGGTCTTCTTAACAAACCTCCGTTTATTCCTGGTTCTTTATTTTCTTTATCTCCAGTCATAATCACCCAATATTCCATAGAACTGCCTTCCCATTTTTCGATTTTCCATCCGAATACATCCTCGTAAAATTTTATGGCTCGTTCAGGTTTTTCCGCTTGGATTTCAAAATGTACAACACGATTCATAAGGACCCCCACTTTTTTTATTCACTACCTCAACCGCACAGTCTCCAAATTTCTTGGTGCGACAGTTTCAATGTGTCCGAGTTTGTGCACGCTGCTTGAAAAGTCAAGCACTCTACTGTTCTCGCCGTGATTCACAACAACTTTTTTGGGGCGAGGAGAACATTTGAAAAGGAAATTCATGAGCTGTTTTCTATCAGAATGATCAGAAACTTCGAGTTTTGCTACATCCATTTTAATCGACACTGCTTCAGGGCGTCCACTTAAGTTTTTGAGCATAATCTCTCTCTCGCCATCTCTAATGCGTCTGCCCAAACAGCCTTCTGCTTGATACGAACTAAACACAAGCGCATTTAGTGGATTGTCTGCAAGATGGCGTAAGTATTCAACGCTAGGACCGCCCATAAGCATTCCACTTGTTGCCATGATAAGACATGGCCCTTCATGTTCTATGACTTGCATGCGTTCTTTGGGCGAGCCAACGCGTTTAAAGATTGGGTTGAGGAATGGGTTTTCATCTCTGTGAAATACTGCTCGTCTGATGTTGTTGTTCAAAAATTCTGGGTACGCAGTATGAATTGCAGTTACATCCCAAACCATTCCATCAATGTAAACAGGAATTTCGGGAATCATTTTTTTGCGAACCATTTCTTCGACAATAACCATCATGTCCTGTGCTTTTCCTGAGCCCAAAACTGGCATCAGAACTTTTCCTCCGCGCTCAATAGTTTGTTTGATGATGTCTGCAAGAAGTATATCTTGATCTACTGCAAGAATGTTAAGTTTTCCTCCGTACGTACTTTCAATAAGGACTGTTTCAACACGAGGAAATTGCGTGTGTGCAGGCTCTAAAAGTGGTGTTCTGCCATACTTCATATCTCCAGTGTACAAAAGATTGTGTAGACCATTTCCAATATTCAAATGAGAAAGTGCACTTCCCAAAATGTGTCCTGCATTGTAAAATGTCAATCGAACGTCAGGAGTTATGTCAGTAACTTCTTGATAGTCTATTGTGATTGTGTGCTTGACCATCTCTTTCACATCATCAGTGCTGTAGAGGGGTTCTTTATTTTCGCTGTGCATAATTTTCACGTAATCGAGCAATAACAACGACATCACATCTCGACAGGGTGCTGTGCAGTATACCGGCCCGCGGTAGCCGAACTTGAATAAGTATGGAAGAAATCCAGTGTGATCAAGATGCGCATGCGAAATAATAACTGCATCAAGATCATTGATGTTGAATTCTGGACAGTCTAGATACGGATATTGCTCGCTACCCTCTCCAGCAACATTCACTCCACAATCAAGAAGAATTCTGCTTTCTGGAGTTTGTAA
>JAHFPE010000144.1 GCA_023261345.1 Candidatus Woesearchaeota archaeon | reverse complement strand
ACTGCAAATTTAGTGCTGGTGATAGGGACTGGGATTAACTCATTTTTATCTGAATAATTCTATGAGTAACTAACATCAGGATGGTCAAAGTCAAGGAATATTGTCTTTTACTCTAACTAAATTATCGCGTTCATTTTTAGGATTTTCTGTCCACAACATATTCTGCAAGTTCTGTTAGAAACTCTTTTGCTTCGGGCAAGAATTTTGAATTTTTGATTAGTTCCTTTGCTACGAGTTGTTCTTGATGTGCACGGGTTTGTATGTGATCAAGAGCGCCAGTTGTTCTCATAATCTCTCGTATTCGCAATACGTCTTCCAATTGTATGTTGTTTTTTCCTAAGCAATGTTCTATGAATACTTGTTGTTCTTTGCTTGCATTCTCCAGTGTTTTGAGAAGGAGCAGTGTTCGTTTTCCTTCTTTGATGTCGTTTCCAATTGATTTTCCAATTGTTTCTTCTGTTCCAAAAATGCTAAGAATGTCATCGTGGAGTTGGAATGCTCTTCCAAGATGTATTGATACGTTATGCACAAGCGTGTCTTTTTCCTCACTACTTTTTTTTGCAAGAATCCTTCCGAGTTGAAGAGGAGTTTCAAAGCTGTATCCTGCTGTTTTCAAATCTAGAATCTGTGTTAGTTCTTGCTCAGAAAATTTCTGCTGACTTGCAAGAACATCAAGCATCTCCCCCCAGCACGTCTTGACTACTTCTTCTTGGAATAGTTTGAGCGCAGCAAGTCGTGTTTCCTGGGAAAAATTTGATTCAGTGATTAGTTTTGTTCCCAAAAATGCTGCGATGTCTCCTCCGACAATCCCCATGCTTTCTCCAAAATGAACATTGTGCCTAGCGTTGCAATAGGTATTATTCGTCGCGTAAAATTGGTGAAAAGCGATCTTTCCTCGTCGAAGTATATCTTCATCAATAATGTCATCATGAATAAGAAAAAAAGACTGCATTAGTTCCATGCTTATCGCAACAGGAAGAATTTTGTCAAGGGGCACATCCGAATTACATGTTTGAAATCCTATAATTACGAGTATGGGACGAATTCTTTTACCTCCTCGTAAGGTGAACTCTTGCAATCGTTCTACCATTAGTTTGGCGTGTGGCGAGATTGCTGCTGCGATTTGTATTTCTTTTTCAAAAAAAATTTTGAGCTCTCTTGTGATGAGTTCTTGATATATTGAAAGTGTTTCTTGAAACGTTTGCGAGTTCGTTCTCATTCGTAGATCACTTGACAAACGTCAAAATACTTCTATCTATTTCTCGTCGTTTACAACTATGCTGTGTGTAGATGCGAGATGCAGAATTTTTCTGCAAAATATTAATCGCCGTCTTCGTCATCGCCAGCACTGTCATCATCAAAGTCATCATCTACTTCATCATCGCCTGAACAATACCATTTCATGTTGTTCCCTCCTATTTCTTAAGCCATGTTCTTGCTATCATTCTTGCAAGATCTTTGTTCTGAACTCCGCTTTTAAGCAGAATATTCAGTCGTATGCTATCTAATAATTGTATTCGTTTTTCAGGATTGTACATCCCGACCACCCCCATTTTTTGATGTTAAATGGAGAGGAGGTATATAAAATTTGTGATACTTCTTGCCAAGAATTGTCGCTACGTTTAGCGCTGTTTTAGAGCGCGCCTAACTAAGTCTTGATCTGCGATGGTAGGCATTGTAACGACGAGATCTGAATCGTCAGCCATTGCCCATTGTACAGCTTGCATTGCACCAGGATTTCTTGCCCATGATCGCCTTGCAAGTCCGATGCTAACATCCCAAGGAATCATAGATTTCAGATGATCCAGTGCTTCAAATGTGCCATCTAATAGCATCCCAAAACCGGTATTTATTGCGTTTCCCCATCCTACGCCACCGCCGTTATGAGCTGATACCCATGTGGCGCCTCTGAACGAGTTTCCAATTACGCACTGAGTTGCCATGTCCGCAGTGTGTGAAGAGCCATCATCAATATTTGCTGTCTCTCTATATGGAGAGTCAGTTCCTCCTGTGTCATGATGGTCCCTTCCAATTACTATTGGGCCGCTAATATTATCTCTTGCAATTGCCGCATTAAATTCTCGTGCTAATCTCACTCGTCCTTCAAGATTGCAGTACAGGATTCTTGCTTGTGAACCAACAACTAACTTATTCATACCCGCTTCAGTAATCCACTTGAGGTTATCCATGATTTGTTGTTTTATTTCTGGCTTCGCAGTTCTAGCCATTTCTGACAGAATTCTAATTGCTATCTCGTCGGTTGTTTTCAGATCTTCAGGTTTTGTGGATGTGACCACCCAACGGAATGGTCCAAAACCATAATCAAAGCACATTGGTCCCATAATGTCTTCGACATAAGAGGGATACCTGAATTTTGAACCGATCATTACATCTGCTCCTGCTTCGCTGGCTCGTTTAAGGAAGGAATTTCCGTAATCCCAAAAGTACATTCCTTTTGAGGTTAATACATCAATCGCGCGCACTTGGCGTTTTAGTGATTCATTAACCAGGACTTTAAATCTTGCTGGTTCAGATGAAATCATGTGTTTTGCATCATCAAATGATATACCAACCGGATAATAACCACCACCATACGGATTGTGTAATGACGTTTGATCAGAACCTAAATCAACAGAAATTCCCTCATTGGCAAGGGCTTCCCACAGATCAACAACATTTCCTTGATATCCAATGGACACTCCTTTGCCAGCAGCTTTTACTTCTTGCATTCTTTGCAATATTCTTGGCAGGTCACTAGATGCTTCGTTGAGCCAACCTTGATCTAGTCTTTTTTGTATTGCTTTTGGGTTGACTTCTGCAATAACACCAACTGCTCCTGCAATTACTGCTGCTTTCGCCTGAGCGCCTGACATTCCCCCAAGACCTGATGAGACAAAAATTCTTCCCTCAAGACTGTCTTTTTCACGTGACATACGACGACCTGCATTTAGCAGCGTAATTACAGTACCATGGACAATTCCTTGCGGTCCAATGTACATTGCTGAACCAGCAGTCATTTGACCATACATTGTAGCGCCTAAGGCATTCATTCGTTCAAATTCTTCAAGAGATGAAGAGTTCGGAATAACCATTCCATTAGAAAT
>JAHFPE010000143.1:1717-3115 GCA_023261345.1 Candidatus Woesearchaeota archaeon | reverse complement strand
TATGTTCACATTCGGAGAAACTGCCTCACCTGTGCTCAAAAGAATTGCTGAAAGATGGAGCGCTTGAGGAGTCAAGTTCACATTATTTCCTAACCACTCAAACGTTGTTGCAGGTTCTTTCGGATCTACACTATCTTTAAGTTTTATGTGTCCAGCATCAATCCAGCCATACTCCCCAAATGTTGGATCAAAAGGAATCCAACCTAAAGATGGAAAATACACTTCTGCCCAACCATGACTTCCCCAATTCTCGTTCAATAAAGGACTATTTGTGTACGCCATACCAACCACAAAACGACTTGGAATTCCGATACTGCGTAACATTGCGATAGTTAACGAGGTGATTTCATCACAAACACCTCTTCGGTTCTGTAACACCCAGTCTGCAGGTTCAGCAACTTCTGCAGTTAATGTGTCAAGGCTATATTGCACATGACTTCTCACCCAATGACTTATTTTTGTTGCAACAACAAAAAGATCATTTTCTCCTGCACTAAGCTCATGCGCCAAACGACCAATATCTGCATTCCCGCTAGTTATGATTTCTGTTGGTTGAACATACTTCTTTAGTTCTAAAGGAATATTGGTTAACGGATACTCAATATGAAGAATCTCTTTTCTACTAATCGCGTTTGAAATAATTGAATCAAACCCGTAGAATAACAAACGCTCTTTTGGATTTTTCCATGAGTACAACAATTCGCTACCAACTTCTTGTGCCAGAGGGTGGGACACGAACGAATTACGAGAGTCTTTACTTGGAAGAACTTTGAGAGTTGCCTTCACACTTGAAATCAAGAAATCAGAATCAGAAGAAGTAGGATGAAGATCAAGAGTTGAAGCAATACTGAAATTTGCCTCGATTGACTTTGCGTTCATTACTGTAGGTCCGTACGCGTCTACACTTTGTAGAAAAAGAAACAGCAGAATGATCAAGAGACTACTATTGCAGTAATTTTTTGAATGCGAAGGAGTAATCATGGGTGGATCACACTTCCTTCAAACGAACGATTTACGAGATATTTCTTTAGTGCTGAAACCTTTTTTATAACTAAACAACTTATTCCTTTCTTTTTTGCAAGCGCCGCAGCAATCGGATCAAAAGGAACATGCATTCCTGGTTTGTGTTTTTTTCCAGTGATTTGCAACAGTTCATCCCACGACAAATTCATAATTGGTTTTGCATTAGGATTAAGCGTAGGATCTGCAGTGAATACGTGCGAAACATTCGTGAGATTCACAACAGTCTTACTTTTTTGATTCACAGCCCACAATACTGCATCAAGATCAGTGGTCCAGCCAGGTTTCCAACCAGCAGCAACAAGCACTTTTTCTTTCCAAACAACTTTTTTAGTAGGATCTATGTGCACGATTTTGTGCGCCAAATCACCAAGTACT
>JAHFPE010000143.1:0-1707 GCA_023261345.1 Candidatus Woesearchaeota archaeon | reverse complement strand
ATTCACTTCAGTTACTCGAATGCCAATCCAATCAAGCGCGTTTTCATTAGATGTGAAGTTACGCGCTGCCTCTTGATAAGTTCTGCACGTTGTTCCTCCACCACACACGATAATGAACCTGTGCTTGCTTGATCTCACAAACGAACGAAGCTCACGAAGAAATGAAAGGTCAATCTCGTTTGGGACAATCTTACTACCGCCAACTGAAAGAACGACGATCGACACGTAAATCCAGACAACTTACTGAGTATAAAAACGTATTGCAAACAAGCGTTGTGGAAGATTTGGAATAAAAAGTCTGATTGCAAATAAATACAAAAAAATCTCTACGGCAACTAATAGCGAAGAATACATAAAAAGAAAAAATGAAAAACTCTCACTAAATTCTCTTTACTACAACTAGCAATACGTATTTTATGCGGGGGGAAGCGCCCCCCGACAACCCCCCCTCTCACGACGACGACTTTCAATACGACGCCGACTCAACACGCCATGAAACACGAACAAATCACACGAACAA
The DNA here is from genome assembly GCA_023261345.1 of Candidatus Woesearchaeota archaeon. GTDB lineage: Archaea > Nanobdellota > Nanobdellia > Woesearchaeales > ARS49 > JAHFOI01. Next base: position 1,187 of record JAHFPE010000143.1, on the reverse strand, counting down.
AAAACACAACAATGAACACGAACAATAAGCACGGACAATGCGCACGAACAATAACTGCGAATGTACGACCTGCCACACAAACTTGTATTGCAACTCTATCTTTTTTTTCTCGTCTTACTTAACCACATTGGTAGGTGTTCCTCTTAGAAATCCCTTCACATTTTCTACTGACGTATCTAGAATACGAATCAGTGCTTCAATGCTGTTAAATGCATTGTGCGGCGTAATGAAGACATTTGGCAAACGAAGTAATTGCAGATTCTGCTTTAACAAATGAGATTGCTTTCTTGCTGCCAAACTGCTCTTAAATGCGAGTTCATCCTCACAAACATCAAGGCCTAATCCTTCGAATGTTTTGTCTTTGATTCCTTTTATGAGTGCAGCTGTTTCAATTAGACCCCCTCGCGCAGTATTGATAAGCACAGAACCTTTTTGTATAGTCTTGTAATTCTTCAGATTTATGACGTGATGCGTCTTGTCACTGTAGGGCAAATGAAGAGAGATAACATCTGATTTATGCAATACTTTTGCAAAAGACAGATATTCAATTCCTTTATCTTTCGCCCAATCTTTATTTGGAAACTTATCGAATGCTATAACTTTCATGCCAAATGCAAGCGCGTATTCTGCCATGTGCCTTCCAATCCTGCCCGTCCCAAGAATGCCAAGCGTTTTGTTCGCAAGATCAAACCCTCGCAATCCGTCATTACACCACTTGCCTTGCCGTGTTTCTTCCACGCTCTGCGTGATTTTGCGGGAAATGTTTAAGAGCAGCGCAAACGCATGTTCGGCAACAGTATTCTCACCATACGACGGAACATTCAATACAACAATACCTCGTTTTTTGCACTCTCCTAGATCGATGTGATCAAATCCAGTGCTTAACGTCACAATACATTTTAGATTCGGCAAGACTGTGAGAATCTCTTTTGTTACAGGAGAATTCACGAATACGCCAAGAACTTTCGCATTCTTTGCGAGTTTCGCAGTGTCTTTTGTTAAACATTTTTGTGTCCAATGAACGTTGTGAAGACCAACTGTTGATGCTAGCTTGTTCCGAAGATATTCACCTTCCCAAGTTTCGCGTTCAAAAAAGAATAAATTCTGCATAATTTTTTATTGTTGAATAGAGGTATATAATGATTACTAGATCTCGCACATTATGCAACTCTTTGGAACACGTATAT
>JAHFPE010000142.1 GCA_023261345.1 Candidatus Woesearchaeota archaeon | reverse complement strand
ATCATAAATGCATGTAACGAATACGGAATTGCAATGGTCTTTACGAAGGCACGGTGCTTCACGCATTAAATTTATTTTCGGAGTAAACTGCATTAACTTGACCTGCTCATATTACATGAGCTTCTGTATTTCTTCCGCTAGCACTTACTACGTCATATACAGTTCGGATTAAATTGTAGATATCAAAAGGCTTTGATAATACTGCTCCAAAAAGTTGCGTATTCACTAATGATTCATGAGATGCAGATGTAGCAATAATTGGAAGATAAGGAGAAGTAACACGTAACTTTACAGCTAGTTCGTTTCCAGTCATTTTTGGCATGGAGTGACCAGTAATTACGAGGTCATATTTTTCTTTTCGAAACAGTGCTAATCCGTCTATTCCGTTTGTCGCAGTGTTCACTACATGTCCTTCTTCCTCGAGAACGTCGCTTAATAGTGAAGTAACTGCAGCATCATCATCAACAACAAGAATGCGGTACAAACTTTTTGGTAGTTCTTTTTGTTGCCATTGTTCGAGATCAAAAGAAGTGCGTTTTATCTCGAACATTATTGCTTCTCGCAAACCACTAAAAACTTGATCGTGCGACAATGTGGTGATTGAACCTGTTTCTTTTTCCCCTTGCTTTCGTATGTACACAAGCGGTTGGAGTGGAACTTGCGTATTCCATTCCTTTGCGTTTCGCATTAACAACCTTTCTTGCGCTGCCAATATTACCAGTGCATATCCTGTACTTCCCGTTCCTTTGATATGAACTTGTTCACTTGAGTGAAAACGTTGATAAAGAAGCGCGGCATCGTGATAATCGCTTGCGAAATGCACAATTACGGGATTAGGATACGTTTCATGAAGGATTCTTATATACTCTGCCCCGAACGAGTTAATTTCAGGTAAATGCCCGGGAATTGATGACTTACTTAATGCAGTAGGATCTGCAACAAGACAGCGAACTATCTTCGTCAATGTTTTTGAATCTGAAGAATCGTCTGATTTTCCTCCCATTTTTTTCACTCGTAGCGACTTAAGTGCAGGTCATTTATAAATCTATCTCTTGCAAGTGATAAAAATTAACTTCACAAGTGATATAAATGACTGAGATGAATAATGAGTATACATGACCCCTGATGTCGAAGTTGCAGCATTACTCAAGCAGGAATTAGCTCGACAAGAAACAGTTCTTAGCATGATTCCCTCGGAGAATGCACCGAGTCTTGCGGTACTTGAAGCAGTAGGAAGCGTTGCAGGAAATAAGTATGCAGAAGGATATCCTGGAAAAAGATATTATGAAGGAAATGCAGTTGTTGATAAAATAGAACTTCTTGCAATTAATCGCGCGAAGCAATTGTTTAATGCAGAGCACGTCAATGTTCAAGCATATTCAGGAAGTCCGGCAAATCAAGCAGTATTCTTAGCATTCCTAAAACCAGGAGACACGTTTATGGGACTTGACTTAGCGTGTGGAGGACACCTCACGCATGGAAGCCCAGTAAATTTTTCAGGCAGAATCTACAAACCAGTTTCGTACGGGTTAGATAAAGAAACAGAACTCCTTGACATGAATGCAGTGCGTGAAATTGCACTTCGCGAAAAACCAAAACTTATTATTTCAGGACTTACAGCATACCCTCGAACAATTAACTTCAAAGAATTTCAAAAAATTGCAGAGGAAGTTGGAGCAATACATCTTGCTGATGTTTCGCACATTGCGGGATTAATTGCAGGAGAAAGCCATCCGAGTCCTTTTCCATACACTGACCTTGTGATGATGACAACTCACAAAACATTACGTGGTCCTCGTGGAGCACTGCTCCTTTGCAAAGAAAAATACGCCAAAGAACTAGACAAAGCAGTGTTCCCTGGATTACAAGGAGGACCGCATGAGAACAACATCGCAGGAATCGCAGTTGCACTTTACGAAGCACTCCAACCAACATTTAAGGAATATAGCTTGCAAATTGTCAAGAACGCAAGCGTACTCGCAAAAGAACTCATGAATAAAGGATTTAAACTCGTCACAAACGGAACAGACAATCACTTAATTCTCATGGATTTACGACAACAAGGAATAAGTTTAGGAAAGCAAGCTGCATTTGCGCTCAACGAAGCAGGAATATGTTGTAACATGAATTCAGTACCATACGACCCAGCACTACCTTACAAGCCAAGCGGGTTGCGTTTCGGAACACCAATACTTACAACACGAGGTATGAAAGAGCAAGAAATGAAACTCGTCGCAGGATGGATAACTGAAGTATTACAGAACATGGATAATTCTGGAACTAAACTGCGCATCGCAAAAGAAGTTAAGGAATTGTGCTTGCGATTTCCGTTGTATCCGGAATTGAAACAATAACATTCTGCAGTTCGCTCGCCCAACTGGACTCGCTCACAGCTGGATTTTATCACTACGACTTACTATCGTAGAGTTCAAACGTTTGCTGAATGAACCGAAATGAATTCGCAAACGTTTCAGCGAACGTTATGTTTATAAATAAAGCCTCGCTTGAGATTCGAGGATGAGTTAAGCAGCCAGCTGGTGCCAACCTCTTGATTCACCTTCTCTCGCTCAGCCGAGGCAACATTTCGAAGATACTTCTTCTTTACATATGTATCGCGAGAATTTCCGGAAAATATCCGTAAGAACGGGAAATAATTCGGGATAATCGGAAAACATTTGAAGGACTGCCTTTCAAGTCGAAATTCTTCCGGAAAAAACCGGAAATCATGCGGACAATTTGACGACCAACAGATAGTCGCGCCCTCTCACAAATGCAATCGGGAAAACGCCACATGTCCATTTTAAATAGAGATAGTCATGTGGCGTTTTCTTTCAGAGAACAATGCGTGGAAACAACTGTAGTTGCTATTTGTAGAAATTACACAAAATGAGTAATTGCAAGACTTATTTCTTACCATCCCATTCTTGAAGAAATCTCTTAACGTACTCTTTCATATATGCGGGTCTTTCCTTTGCAATCTTCTTTCCTGTAGACGTGTTCATTCTGTCTTAAGTGGACGATACTATGTGTGTTCAGCAAGTTTTATATTTCAAACGAACGTAGTGTGGTTGTGGCAGAAATCAATTGGAAAACTGGGTGCTGGGTTACAACAATCTTTTTGGTAAGAGAAGATGG